>NZ_CAXTBM010000005.1:0-69094 GCF_964242765.1 uncultured Hymenobacter sp. | reverse complement strand
TTGGCGAATAGCGCCCGTGGCATCGCGGAACGTGAGGGGCGAATTCAGAATGGCATCCACATCGGAGCGGTAAGGCTCGGCGTAGCGCACCTGAATCGGGTACTCATCGTCGGGGGTTTTGAACTTGCTGGCTTCGGTGCCATAAATAGCCGTCCGGACCTCAGAACCAATTTGAGCAGTGCTAATCCCCTCGCGGTTGGCCCGGATTCGGTCGATAGCCACGGCAATTTCGGGGTTGCGGTCTTCCAGGTTGGAGCGCAGTTGCTCGACGCCGCCAATCTTGAGCGAGTCGATGTAGCGGCTCACGTTTTTAGACAGCGCAATCAGCGTGGGGTAGTCGTCGCCGGCTACCTCAATGGCAATCGGCTTGCCGGTTGGCGGGCCGCTAGCTTCTTTGTCCACGGAAATTTCGGCGCCGGGAATACCTTTTACCACCTCCCGAATCTTGTCCATGTAGGTGGTGGTGGCAGGGCCCGTTCGCTCACTCATCTCTTTGAACGCCACGGCTATTTTAGCCAGGTTGGACTGCGAAGTCCCCGAAGCGGAAGCTTCGCCGGGGTCGCTGGCACCAATCGCCACGTTGGTAATGATGGATTCCACGTCGGGGTTATCCTTGCCAACCACACTGTTGATTCGGCGCTCCAGAACGCGGGCCACCGAGTCCGTAACCTCTACCCGCGTGCCCACGGGCATCTTTAGGTAGGTGTACACAAATTTCGGGTCGCCACTCGGGAAGAATTCCACTTTGGGGCTGCGAGCTCCTACTGCGAAAATCGACACCACAAACAGCACCACCATGCTCACCATAATAAGAGCCGGGTGACCAATGGCCCACCGAACCACACGAGCGTAACCATTCTGGAAACGGGGCAGCACTTTAGTCTGGAAGCCGGCAATCATGTGAATGAACACGAACTTATCGAGGAAGCACAGCACGATGAGCGTCAGCGTAAGGTTGCCGACGAAGGTTGAGCCGGCCAGGTAGCCAATAGCCGCAATCAGGGCGAGCACGCCCATGCCAATCAGGAAGTTCTTGGTTAGTTTAGGCTTGTTGTCTTCGGCATGATGGTCTTCGCGCTCCATGAAGCTCACGGCAAATACCGGGTTCATGATGAAGGCCACAATCAGCGACGACATCAGCGTCAGGATCAGGGTAACGGGTAGGTAGAACATAAACGAGCCCACGATACCCGGCCAGAACATCAGGGGCACGAACGGCGCTACCGTGGTGAGCGTACCCGCCAGCACCGGAATAAACACCTCACCAGCAGCGTACTTAGCAGCTTGCGCGGTAGTCAGGTTTGGGTGCTCGTGCAGCAGGCGGTGCGTGTTTTCGATAACCACAATGGCGTCATCAACCACAATACCCAAGGCCAGCAGGAAGGCAAAGAGCACAATCATGTTCAGCGCAAAGCCAAAGACCGGCAAGAGCAAGAAGGCCAGGAACATCGAAATCGGCACAGATAAGCCCACGAACAGGGCGTTGGTGGTGCCCATGAAGAACATCAGAATCAGCGTTACCAAAATAAAGCCGATGATGATGGTATTAATCAGGTCGTGGAGCGTGACGCGGGTGTCGTTCGACGTGTCGCCGGTTACCGTAATACTTAGCTCGTTGGGCAAACTCTTCTTGGAGTCAGCAACAATCTGCTTGATCTTATCGGAGGCATCAATCAGGTTCTCGCCCTGGCGCTTGATGACGTTCAGCGTAACCGCCGTTTTGCCGTCGAGGCGGGCGTACGATTCCCGATCCTTGAAGGCATCGGTTACGGTAGCAATGTCGCCGAGGCGCACGGCCGAGCCGTTCAGGTTCTTCACCTGGATGTTGGCAATGTCGGCGGCCCGCACGTACTGGCCGGCTACGCGCACGGCCCGCTTTTGCTCGCCTACGTTCACCGAACCACCAGAAATGGTGATGTTCTCGCGGGCAATAGCGTTGCTGATGTCGCCGAAGCCGAGGCGAGAAGCCCGCAGGCGGTTCAAATCAACATCCACGTTCACCTGCTGATCCAAGGCGCCAATGATGTCTACGCGGGTGATTTCGGGCAGGGCCTCGATCTTGTCCTGGAAATCGTCGGCGTACTTTTTCAACTGGCTGACCGGCAAATTACCCGCCAAGTTGATGTTCATGATGGGCAACTCCGACAGGTTCACTTCCTGCACAGTAGGCGGCGTAGGCAAGTCGTTGGGCAGTTCGTTGCTGGCTTTGTCCACAGCATCCTTAATGAGCTGCTTGGCATACTGCACGTCCACGCCGGAGTTGAACTCCACGTCCACGATGCAATAGTCTTGGTTGGAAGTGGAGTTAATTTTCTTCACCCCGTTCACCGACTTGATTTCCTTTTCGAGCTGGCGCGTAACCAGGTTCTCGATGTCGGTAGGCGACGTGCCCGGATAAATCGTGGCCACGATAATGCGCGGAATCACGATATCCGGGAATTTTTCCTTGCCTAGCTTGATGTAGGAAAAAATACCTGCCACGCAGAGCAACAGCGTGATGATATAAATACTGGTTTTATTGTCAATCGACCACGAGGTCGGCTTGAACTCTTTCTCGATATCCTGCATGAGTTCTGGTTTTGACGTTCTGGCGAGGGGAACTATAGACTAACAACCTGGCCTTCATTCAGATTTTGATACCCAGCGGAAATTACTTGGTCGCCGGCCTGAAGACCGTTGGTAACTTCCACTTTGCCATTGTAGGTGTTGCCCACCCGAATGATGCGCTTCTTGGCAACGGGTTTGCCGCTTTGGGAAGCCACCACCAACACGTAGCTGTTTTGTTCGTCTTTCTGCACCAAGTCCACGGGCAGTACGGTTGCGTTCTGACGGTTGTAGTTCAGGATCCGAACGTTGGCCACCATATTGGGCCGCAACTGGCCGGTTTTGCTGTTGTTCAGGCGCAATTCCGTAGTGAAGGTGCGGCTGGTTGGGTTGATGGTACTCGTCACCACGCGCACGGTAGCCGGCAACTCCTCGTTGCCCATGTCCGGAATAGTGACCAAGGCTTTGTCGCCGGCTTTGATGCGCGAGGCGTACGCCTCTGACACGTCCACCACAATTTTGCCGGTGCCACCGCCGCTTAGCAGCTTCACCACTGGCGTACCGGGTGCTACGGTTTCGCCGATCTTCGGCAGCACGTCATCTACAGTACCGCTGAACGGGGCTACCACGCTGTACAAAGCGCGCTGCTGGTTGATGGTAGCGAGGTTACGTTGCAACGCCTCGTAATTATTTTTGGCTTGCAAATACTGAATTTCGGTGCCGATTTCCTGCTTCCAAAGGCGGCTTTGCTTTTCGTAAATCACGCGGGCCAAATCCATGCGGGTGCGCAGCTCGGCAAGGTTAGCATCGAGAATAGAGGCATCTACAGTGGCCAAGGTCTGGCCCTTGCTTACCCGGTCGCCGCGTTGCACGCGCAGGCTGGTGAGCGTACCCGCAGCCCGGGCCGCTACCGTTGCGTTCTGGTCGAAATCCACCCGGCCTTGTAGCTCTAAGTAGCTCTGGAAGTTTTCGGGAGCCACTTTGATTACCGAAACCGGAGCGGCCTGCACAGTGGCTTGGTCGCCAGTGGTGCCGGTTTTGGCTTCTAGCTCAGCAATCTTGGCTTGGTTGGTGGCCTGTTCCTGCTTGAGTTTAGCAAGCTCGGCAGCAGGGTCTTTCTGCCCGCAGCCAGCTAGCAGTGCTAAAGCCAGTACGGTGGAAGAAGAGAAATATTTCATGGAGAAGACGCTATTCACTTTCAGGGAGGTAGGATTCATAAACAAGAGGCGCACGCTTTATTTCTTTTGATACAGCGTACCGGCGGCCTTGTTGAAGTCTATTTTGGCTACTAGCGCATCGTAGAGCGACGAGTAGTAGTTGGTTTGGGCCTGGCGCAAGTCGGTTTCGGCCGTAATAACTTCCAGGTTCGAGCCGACGCCTTCCTGGAACTTGATTTTGGCTACGCGGGCCACATTGGTAGCCAAGTCCAGGTTGGCTTTCTGATTGGCTAACACATCCAGGGTGTTTTGCAGCGTGGTTTCACCTTGGCGGCGCTCCAGGTCGATGCCCTGCTGCAACGTGGTGAAGCCCTTATTGACTTGCTCCAGGGCCAATTGGCCCTGCTGAATAGAGTACTTCTTGCGGAAGCCGTCGAAGATGGGAATGTTGAGGGCCAAGCCCACGTTGCCGAACCCAAACCAGTTCTGGTTGAGTAGCTGCCGCCCACTCGGCGACAAATATGTGGAATTAGGTCCGCGGAAGTCCAGCAGCCCGCCTAGCTTCGGGTCGGAGCCCGTAAAACCGTAGGCCGCCGTCAGGTTGAGGGTAGGCAGGTAGCCGGCCCGGCGGTTGCGAATATCGAGTACGGCCAAATCGCGCTGGGTTTCGAGCACCGAATACTCGATCCGCTTACTGTAATCAAACTCACTGCCGGCGCTCTTCAGCTTGTCGCGCTCGGCATCGAGCACGGCGGCATCCAGCGCGTCGGTGAGCGTTATGCCCTGGCGCTGGTCGAGGCCCATCTGAAACTTGAGCAGGGCTACGCTTAGGTCAATCAGCCGCTGGGTGTTCTGCGCTTCTATCTTCAGGTTGTTCACCTGCACTTGCAACCGGTCGACATCCAGCTTCTCGGCGAAACCTTGCTTGAAGGTTTGTTGCGTTTGATAGAGGAGCGTATCGAGGCGCTGCACGTTGCGAGTAAGCAAATTGAGCCGCTCGCGGGCCACTAAGCTGCTGTAGTAGGCTTTCGATACCTGTTCTACCACCTCAATCTCGCTCTGCACCGTCTGCTTCACCGAAAGCTGCTCGTACACTTTGGCAGCCTTCAAACCCAACAGATACGAGCCATTGAAGAGCTGCTGCGAAGCCGAGGCGGCGGCACTACCCGCATATCGCAAGCCAAATGCAATAGGCTGCGGTCCCGCCGACTCCACCTCCGTGTAGGTGGGAGCAAGCACCACCGTCTGGCCGTTGTTGACATCAGCCAGTTGCTGAGGCGAAAGCGTAGCCCCATTAAGCGTGCCCGGTCCGCCGGCAAACGCTCCAAAATCGACGAGCGACCGTTGCAGCTTGAAGTTGTCGGTAAGCGCCGCATTGGCGTTGATTTGGGGCAGGCCCGTGGACTTGATTTCGCCGACGCGGGCCCGGGCCACCTGCTCGTTTAAACGCTGGCTTTGCAACGTCGATTTGTTTTGCAGGGCGTAGTCAATGGCTTGCTGCAAAGTCAGGTTCAGGGGCGTGCTACTAGCTACGGACTGGCCGGTAGCAGGCGTCTGGGCTAGCGCGGGGTGCAGGCTTAGCAAGCCGGCGCCTGCTGCCAAAAGCAGAATGCGGAAGCGTGTTCTCATTTGATAAACAGAGGAAAGGACGGTGCGCGGCATTATTCTTCTTCCGTCACCTGACGGTATTGGTTGATAAGTTTGTGCCCTTTGAGGGTGGCTACGCCGAGCATAAAGTGTTCGAGCGTGATAAGCGAAACCCGTTGCAGATCGAAGGTGCGGGGCGGGAAAATCACGGGGTTGAAGGCCATTTCGATTTCAGCCAAGCGTAGGCGAGCCAGCACTTCCACATCAAGGTCGGCGCGGTAGAGGCCTTCTTCCACTCCCCGCCGGAGGTTATCGGTTATTTGCTCAAGGATGTAGTTGTTTTTGTGCTCCAGCCAGAGCTGCCAGGAAACGGGGTAATATTTTTCTAGATCATAAAAGATGCTGGGGTGCATATCCGTGAACTGACTTCTCATCCAGCCCATCATCCCAAACAGCTCGTCAATTGCCGATCCAGCAGTTCCAATCAGCGTTTCACATTCGCCCTGGGTTTGGCCGAGATGATGGCGCATGACACCTTCTACTATCTGGTCTTTATTTTCAAACCATTTGTAGAGCGTCTTCTTCGACATGCTTAGGTGGGTCGCAATATCGTCCATCGATACACTCTTAATGCCCCGGTGGGTGAACAGCTCCCGCGCTGCTAATAAGATGCGGTCTTTTATTTCCATGGTTGCTTCTGGCTCCAAAGGTACGCAGGAAACTTTCTATGTTTCCTAAGTTTCCATTACTTTTTTACTATCAATTCTTGGAGTCAGATAGTTCCCTTCTCCCCCACTGACGTTCAGCCCGAACTTTTACTTTGCTACCACCCACATATTTTTTTCTAGCTCCGCAGTAGTTCAACTATTCTGAGCTTCGCTACAATCCTCGAAAGCCAGGCACCCGCCGCTCTAGCGGCGGTGTGCAACAACTAAGCAGCACTTCGGGGCGGGTGCGTACCTTCGCAGCTTCACCTGCTACTTTCGCTCCCAATGAAAATCCGTACCGGCTTCGGCTACGACGTTCACCAGCTTCGGGAGGGCCTTCCCTTCTGGCTAGGTGGCATTCAGATTCCGCATACCCACGGCGCCCTCGGCCACTCCGATGCCGATGTGCTCATTCATGTTATCTGCGACGCCCTGCTGGGCGCCGCCAACCTGCGCGACATTGGTTTCCACTTCCCCGACACCGATCCGCAGTACAAGGGCATTGATAGCAAGCGACTGCTGGCCGAAGTGGTGCGCCTACTTGATGAGCGTGGCTACACCATCTCCAACATCGACTCCACTATTTGCCTGGAAGCGCCCAAGGTAAACCCGCACATCCCGGAGATGCAGCGCGTACTGGCCGAGGTGATGCACATCGAACCAAACGACGTGAGCATCAAAGCCACCACCACGGAAAAATTAGGCTTCGTCGGCCGCCGCGAAGGCGTGGCCGCTTACGCCGCCGTCCTTATCGTGCAACCTTAGCGGTGAATAAGTGATTGAGTGGAGTAGTCCAAGCGCGTACGTTAGTTGCTTTACTCGGTCACTCATTCTCTCTTTTCCCCATCCACTCTTTTACAGTCCATGCACAAATCATCCCTCCTGACTTGGCTGCTGGTGGCCGGGCTTTCGGCTTCGGCCGTGGCCCAGCAGGCGCCCGAGAAAATTAAAATCAAGAAAAAGCGCGGCGCCAAGACCGAGGCCACGGCCGCGCCGGCCCCGGTAGTCGAACCCACTCCCACTACGCAGCCCGCCGCGCAAATAGACTTGGCGGGTCAATACGGGCAGACCATTACGCAAGAAGACTTGCGCAAGCACCTGTCGGTACTGGCTTCCGATGCCTATGAGGGCCGCGAAACCGGTGAGAAAGGTCAGAAAATGGCCGCCGACTATCTGGCCCAGCAGTTCAAAGAACTGGGCCTGACCGGGCCAGTACCAGGCTCCGACAACCCGTACGTGCAGCACTTCACTATGGAGCGCAGCACCTGGGCTGAAGGTGGCACCCTGAAATTGGCCGGCCAGACCTACAAGTGGTTGGTTGATTTCTATGCCGTAGGCGCCTCGCCTTTCCAGCAGGAAACCATAGTGCAGCCTTTGTTCATGGGGTATGGCATCGAGCAAGACGACTACTCCGATTACGCGGGCAAGGACGTGCAAGGCAAAGACCTGTTGATTTTGCTCGACGAGCCTAAGTCAGCTGATGGCAAGCCGCTGCTCGGCAAAGACGGCGCCAACAGCAAATGGGGCACCGACTACCGGGCAAAGGCCGCCCTGGCCGCCGAAAAGGGGGCCCGCTCGGTGTTCTTCGTAGATTTCAACCCCAACAGCAACTTCAGCAAATCGTTGGGCCGCGTGTCGCAGTACGTGAACCGGCCGAGCATTTCGTTTAAGGACGCTAAGCCTGGCACCCGGCGGTCGGCGTTTTTCGTGTCGCCGGCGGTGGGCTACAAGCTGCTCGGCTCGAACGCCGCGGCCGTAACCAAGTACCTGGCCAGCATCGACCAAGCTGGTAAGCCGGTAGCTGGCTCATTCAAGCTCGCGAAATTCATCGTGAAAGCGCCGAAAAAGGTGGAGGACTTCACCACTGAAAACGTGATGGGCTACCTGGAAGGCACCGATAAGAAAGACGAAGTGGTGGTGCTGTCGGCGCACTACGACCATATTGGCGTGATTGGCGGCGAGGTAAACAATGGTGCCGACGACGACGGCTCGGGCACCGTAACGGTGCTGGAAATGGCGCAGGCGTTTGTGAAAGCCAAGGCCGAAGGCCACGCCCCACGCCGGAGCCTGCTGTTTTTGGCCGTTACGGGCGAAGAGAAAGGCTTGCTGGGCTCGGAATACTACACTGACCATCCTATTTTTCCGCTGACCGCCACGGTAGCCGACCTAAACACCGACATGGTGGGCCGCACCGATAAAGACCACGAAGGCAAAGCCGACTACGTCTACGTTATCGGCTCCGACAAGCTTTCTTCGGAACTCCACGAAATCGTGCTCAACGCCAACGCGCAGTACACGAAGATGGATTTGGACTTCCGCTTCAACGACCCCGAAGACCCGAATCGGTTCTACTACCGCTCCGACCACTACAACTTCGCCAAGCACAAAATCCCGGTGGCATTCTTCTTCAACGGCGTCCATGATGACTACCACGGACCAGGCGACGAGGTAGAGAAAATCGAGTTTCCGAAAATGGAGAAGCGCGCTCAACTGGTGTTTTATGCGGCTTGGGAAGTAGCCAACCGGGATTCCCGAATAGTGGTGGATTCCAACAAAAAGTAGCGTGTTAGCTGACGAGCATTCGTTGCTGAGCAGCGGGTGTCAACAATAACCCTCGTTTGTGGCAGAACCCAAGCAAGTCTCGGGTTACTGCCGCAGACGAGGGTTTTATGTAATAGCTAGTGCTTGCCTCCGCCACCTTTAGTACCGCTTGCTCGCGGCGCCAAAAACTTTCAGCCACAAAATCGACTTGCAGGATGTCGGAATAGGCATAGTGCTGCTCGGTCAGTATCTTTATAGTCCAGTGTGCCGGGTAAAGCACCAGACGGCTGCCAAGGTCGTTTTGGGAGTAGCTAGGTAGCAGCCCGAACAACCGGAAGGCGCTCGTAATTGCATCTACCGGAACGGTAAAGCCTTCGGGCGGCAACGGCTCCGGAATGCAGGTATACGCCATAGTTGGACCAGAGTAAGTATATTTATTATAACAATAATTCAGTGCATTGCCATGATAGCCACAAAATCCAGCCAGTTTCAACTCGACAGCGAAAAGAAGGCGTTTGACTTAGAACACCGTCGGAAAATTCGTTTCAATATTGGAAAATACAACGCGGCAGTCAGCACTGGCCTCGCTTTCTACCAAGACCACGAATTGGCGCGGGAACGAGCTTCGTACCTGAAGTCGAAGGTTATCAACAACCTGCACGAGTACTTGCTGGAATTCGAGCGCAACTTCACGGCGCGCGGTGGCAAGGTAATATGGGCCCAAGACGCCGACGAGGCGCTGCGCGAAATCGGGAAGATCATGGCCCGGCGCAAGGCCAAAACCGTGGTGAAGGCCAAGAGCATGACCACCGAGGAAATTCACCTCAACCACTTCCTAGAGAAAAACGGCATCGAGTCGGTGGAAACCGATTTGGGCGAGTTTATTGTGCAGCTGAACGGCGAGCGGCCCTACCACATTGTAACGCCCGCCATGCACCTGAGCAAGCTGGACATTGCCAACATCTTCGTTAAGCATCTCGGCATCGAGTACACCGACGATGCCCAGAAGCTGGTGCTGACGGCTCGCCACCTGCTGCGTAGCAAGTACACCTCGGCCGAAGTGGGCATTACGGGCGGCAACTTCCTGATTGCTGATACGGGCGCCATTGCCGTAACGGAAAACGAAGGCAACGCGCGTTTGTCGGCGACTTTTCCGCGCACGCACATTGCCATTGTGGGCATCGAGAAGGTGATTCCGAAGCTAGATGATTTAGCGCTGTTCTGGCCGCTGCTTAGCACCAGTGGCACCGGGCAGCAAGTGACGGTGTACAACACCATTTATACGGGTCCGCGCCAGCCGCTGGAGAAGGATGGCCCCGACGAAATGATTGTGGTGCTGCTCGACAACGGCCGCACCAATCTGCTGGCCCAGCCGGCCCAGCGCGAGTCGTTGAACTGCATCCGCTGCGGCGCCTGCCTCAATATCTGCCCCGTGTACAAAAACATTGGCGGGCACACTTACGAAACCACCTACTCCGGTCCGATTGGCTCGGTTATCTCGCCTCACTTGGCCGGCCTTGCCGAAAACAAGCACCTCAGCTACGCTTCTTCGCTCTGCGGCGCTTGCACCTCGGTGTGCCCAGTGAAAATTCCGATTCATAATTTGCTGCTCCAGAACCGTCAGCAAACCGTGCGCGAAGGCCATACCGATAAGGAAGAACGCACGGCTATTCGGTTGTGGCTGGTGGCTATGAAAAACCGCCGCTTGCTGGACTTACTACCTGCCCGGGGCAAAAACTGGGTGCTGCTACGTCTGCTCAGCCAAGTAGGCTGGAGCAAGCGCCGCGACGCGCTGGAAGTAGCGCCGAAGTCGTTTAAGCAGCTTTGGAAGGCGCGGAAATAGAGCTCAGAAATGAGGAGGTTCCAACTTATTAGCTTGAAACAGAGTAAAAAGGCAGCTCTTAGTAGCTGCCTTTTTATTTACCTATGCTAGAACTTGCGCCGCGTATATTATCCTTTGCTACTGGCATCGTTCTGGTTCTCATCACCCTATCAGCCGCCATTCGCTCGTTTGTGTTGCCCCGCAACGAGGTGGTCAAGCTGAATGGCTACGTGTTTAAAGGGTTGCGTATTATTTTTAATTTCGCAGCTTCCTTTCACAGCACTTTCGGCCGCCGCGACCGAGTTCAGGCGCATTATGCGCCCGTGGCGCTGGTAGCGCTACCCATCGCCTGGCTGGCAGTTATTTCGGCTGGCTTCACCATGATTTATTGGAGCCTGTATGAGGGCGACTGGCTGGAATGCTACCAACTCAGCGGTAGTTCGCTGCTTACGCTAGGCACCCACAAAACGCGTGGCCCCATCATTACAGTGTTCACTTTTGCCGAGGCCACGATGGGCCTCTTGCTGATGACACTGCTTATCTCGTACCTGCCCACCATCTATCAAGCCTTTTCGAGGCGTGAAATTGTGGTGTCGCGCCTCGAGTTGCGCGCTGGCACTCCGCCTTCGGCCTGCGCCCTGCTCCAGTGGCTCAATCGCAGTGGCTCCCTCCACGACGATGCCAGCCAATGGGAATTGTGGGAGGAATGGTTTGTGGAAATTGAAGAAAGCCACACGTCCTTGCCCATTCTATCGTTTTTTCGCTCGCCCCAACCGGGCCGCTCTTGGGTGACAACGGCCGCCTTGATTCTTGATACCGCCTCCCTAATGTTTAGCGCTGTTGACGACAAGCGCGATCCTCAAGCCGAAGTAACCTTTAAAGCTGGCTGCTTGGCTATGAACCGAGTGTATCGCTTTTTCGACGAGGGGTTAGAAACAGAGCCCTCCAAAATCCTTCCTGATAATGATCCGGTGGAGGACCCCGAGCGCGCCGACTTCAACAAAGCGTACCAAGACCTACAAGACGCCGGCTTGGCTATGCGGCCCGAGCAAGACGATGCTTGGCAGCAATATCGTGAGTTGCGCAGCCGCTATGCCACGGCCCTGGATTTCTTGGGCAAGCTGACGATGGCGCCGGAAGTGAAGTCAGTTTAACCTGTATAAGAGGCCGCCTTGCTTTAGCTTACAACACTTACTACCCCTCATCAGGCAGAATCTGCACGTCCTGCACGAGCACCATTTTCTCGATTTCGCGGCCGCGGGGCGTGTTGGCCAGGCCTCCAAGAGCCGTTTCTTTGTAGCGGGTTTCCATGCTTTGGCCTACCTCGCCTAGGGCCGCCACACACTGGTCAACGGGAATCACGGGGTCGATGCCGGCAATGGCAATCTGGGCCGAGGAAAAGGCAATAGCCGCCGCCGACGCGTTGCGCACCACGCAGGGCACTTCCACCAGCCCCGCCACCGGGTCGCAGATCAGCCCAAGCATACATTGAATAGTGACGGCGACGGCCGCAAAAGCCTGGTCAACAGAACCACCCAAGCAATACACAATGGCTCCGCTGCCCATAGCTGCCGCCGAACCGGTTTCGGCTTGGCACCCGCCTACGGCCCCTGCCAGCGAGGCATTCTGCTCGATAATAAGCGCAATACCCGCCGCTACCAATAACCCTTCCAGAATAGCCCGGTCAGAGAGGCGATGCAGTTCCTGGAGCGTAACGAGCACGCCGGGCAGGATGCCAGAGGCGCCCGCCGTGGGCGCCGCCACCACCCGACCCATGCACGAATTCACTTCCTTGGCCCCAAACGCCCGCGTAATCAAGTTCTTGAACTCCGGCGACAACACCGTGACGGGCGAAGCCGCAATCTTTTTCGCGCCGTTATTGATCATGCCGGAGCGGGAAGTCATGTCCTGAGTGAGGCCGGTTTGCACGGCGTCGCGCATTACATCGTAGGCCCGCTGCAAGCCCGTCCATATTTCCTCTTCGGTGCGGCCTTTCTGCTCGATTTCGTAGGCCAATACCGGCTGGTAAAGCGGTTCGTTGGTGGCAGCGCAATGGGCGCGCCAGGAGGCGAAATCAGTGAAGAGCAGGGACATGGTGGGGGGAGTTATAATTGAGTGGTAAAGCAGGCGAGGTAAGTTGGTATAAAGCCAACATAGAATGCGGCGGCAAAGTGCGGCCGTCACTTCCAGCACACGAACCTACGCAAAACCCTATGAGCAGCTTACGCTTCGATTAGTGCTGCACCCTCGGTTTGCTTTGCCTTCCGCTCCAACCAGCCATATTCATTGCCCGTGGCAACAACAAAGCCTTCGCCTGGCAGCGTAATTTTCTCGGCCAAGTCTCGTACCCACGCCCCGATAGCCTCCTGATTCCGTAGCCGTTTGTCGGGATGCGGCGTTACCAGGAGCACATACATTGGCTTGTGGGTGAAATGCTGCACTTGTTTGCGCAGCAGCCAAGCTCGCCTGATTCCGTATTCAGGAGTAGTTACTTCCTGCACAAGATCTTGCAAAGCTTGCCCCGATAACTGGTGTGGCAGCATATGATCGGTCGCGCGCAAAGAGCCACGTTCTTCTACCGCCTCGTCGAGCACATCGGCATGACGAAGCTGAACGGCTCCTATCTGGCGAACTTCCTCGCGGTTGCCACGGCGCTGGTGGTAAGCTTCCTGAATAGCAAGACCCGGCCCCATGTAATCCGGCTCCTGTGCCATCACTTCTGCCAGCACCTCTAAGCCAGCAGCATCATCGAGGTTGATCAGGACGCGGCCCACCGAAAAACGAGCAGCCGTTCCCCACTTGGCATCTGCCACTAACTGCCGAAACAGAGGCAGTGCCTCCCGACCACCCACATGGTCTTCGGTTAAATCAGCTAGCTCCCAGGTTTCGTCGGGAGTAAGAGTTGCGGAAGCTTCGTGGCGGGCAGCTAATTCCTGTAGCCGCTGCCGCTGCTGCCGAAGCAACTCGTGACGCTCCCGCCACAAAGACGCGTTGGCAGCAGCCCACTCGGCATCGAGTGTAGCCGCCAAACGGGGAAGGTGGTCGCCGAGCCAAGCTTCGGCCGCCGACGTGTCGGGCAGAGGCGGCACTGCGGGCGCCTGACCTAATGCTTTCAACCGCTCGCCAAGGGTAGGATGCGTGCTGAACAGGTCAGGATCGGCTTCAAAAGCGGCTGTGAGTTGGCTTTGCTCGTCGGTCTCGGGCAAACGGCCTTCTTTGGCTAGAGGCAGCAATCGACTAATAGCATCGATGGGCGGTGCTGGCTGCTCGGCCAAGGAAGCCGTTAGCTTATCCCAATGTAGTTTGTCGAGGGCGGCATCACGCGTGACCGTAGCGCACAGGGCCTCTGCCATAGCTTGCGGACTGGTTAGCTGCGCAGCGGCGGCATCAGCGGCAAACTCGTCAGTTCGTCGTACCGGGTGCGACCATGCGTTGAAGCGAGGGACGTACCACGCGGTGAAGCGAGAAAAGATGGTTTTACCGGCTTGTCTCTCTAGTTGCTCAATTAGCTGGGTCCAGGTTTGGCTGACGCGGTAAATCCAAGCCCCAAAGCGGCCGTGCCCGCCGCGCAAATGTCCTAGCTCGTGCCCAACAACTGCCGCCGCCTGGGTTGGCGACAAGGCTTGCAGTAGGGGCAAACCTACTACTACGTAGTTGCGGGGCCATCCAAATATTCCTAGCCGCGGCACCTGGATGGCAGCGGCATTGAAGTCGGAAGTGAGCAGTACTTGGTGTACCCGGGGCGCTTTGAGCACGCACGTTTGTTGATGCAGCAATGCCAAAAGCGGTGCCGCTTCGGTGAAGGTGAGTGGCAGCCCCTGGGGCGGATCAAATTGTACCCACAACGACCGCAACACCTTCCAGGCAAATACGCCTAGTACAATTACCACTTTCCAGATAAGACCGAAGGCTCGGGTAAAGAAACCGAGGGCCAGCGTAAGGGCCATAAGCCCAACAGTACCTAACAAGAGCAACAGAATAAATGCGTAGCCCAATAAGGCCCAAAACCACACTTTTCGACGGTATAATGCGGGATTAGCTTCTGCCAACGGGCTTAGTCGGCTCAACTGAGCCAGGAAATCTTCACGGGTCATAATGCACTAATAAAAATAGAGGCCACCAAGCGTCTTCACCGACAACTTAGTGGCCTCTAAAATAGAGTGCAAAATACAATTATCCTATTTCACTGGTGCAGCTTCCTTGGGCTCACTCACCAGCTTAATGCTGGCCGAATTGATGCACAAACGCAAGCCACTCGGGGCGGGGCCGTCGGGGAAGACGTGGCCTTGGTGGGCGTCGCAGACATTACAGAGCACTTCCACGCGGGTCATGCCATAGCTGGTGTCTTTCTTATAGCGAATAGCGCTTTCATCGACCGGCTGCGTGAAGCTCGGCCAACCAGTACCCGACTCGAACTTGGTGCGCGAATCGTAGAGGGGGGTGCCGCAGCAGATGCAGGCGTAAAGACCTGCCTCGTGGGCTTCGCAGTACTCGCCGGTGAAGGCGCGCTCGGTGCCGTGCTGGCGCGTAACGTGGAATTGCTCGGACGTGAGCTGAGTTTTCCACTCGGCATCAGTTTTCTCGACGCGGCGCGGAGAAGGCAGCGGGTGATTAGCAAGGCGAATAACGTCGTTCCAGGTTTGCATATCGTTGGTTTGGGTTCAGCAGAGTTGAATGTATCTCAAGCAAAACGCAAACTCCAAGGTGTAAGTTTATTCTGCGCCATAGGTTTGCTGGCGGCTTGTGTTCTACTGCTACATCTCCGCCTCTACTTCGCAGTGCTTCAATAGTAGATTTCTGCTAGTGTAGCCGGACGCATTGCAGGCAAGCGGGTGGCGCTGTTCGAAAAAAGCTTCCTTCCGCTACTAACTACCAAGCTACTTGGCCTGCTTACAGCGTTGCCAGCGCCCGGTGCACCAGATGGCAGCCAATAATTTTTGCGCATTCCACGTATCAGCGGTTGGACTCGAATTATAAACCAGTATGAAACTTCTTTCTGCCACCCAGACCCGTGCTGCCGACCAGGCCACTATTCAGGCCGCCCATATCCGCTCCGACGAGCTTATGGAACGTGCCGCTACCGCTTTCAGTGACTGGTTCATGGACCGGGTGGGCCAAGAAGCGGCCGGTGAAGTACACGTTTTTTGCGGTCCAGGAAACAACGGCGGCGACGGTTTGGTGGTAGCACGTCAGTTGCACCTAGCCGGCTACACAGTGCGCGTGTGGCTGTTGCCTGCTACTACATATTCTGCTGATTTCATTGTGAACCGACAACGCCTAGCGGCGGAAGTATCTTGCGCTGAACTGAACCCGGAAAATCTCCCCCCCTTACCCGCTAAGGCCACAGTAGTGGACGCATTGTTTGGCACGGGCCTGAGCCGACCGTTGGAAAACGCAGCTGCCGCGCTGGTAGAGCACCTCAACAAATCCAAAGCAACTGTCTTTGCCATCGACCTGCCTTCTGGCTTATTTGCTGATGCGGCACAGCCACGTAATAGTGCGGTTGTGCGGGCGCACTACACCGTGGGTTTTGAGTTGCCTAAACTGGCGTATCTGCTACCCCAAAATGCGCAATTTGTGGGCGAGTGGCAAGTGTTACCGATTGGGTTGAATCAGGAATTTATCCACAATGTAGCTGTGGATAACTACTTTTTAGATACGAATTTCTTAGTTGGCCGACTACCAAAGCGCCCTAAATTTGCTCACAAGGGCACTTTCGGGCACGCATTATTGCTAGCAGGAAGCTATGGTAAGATAGGTGCCGCCGTGCTGGCGGCGCGAGCCTGCCTGCACGGCGGCGTGGGCCTGCTTACAGTGCGGACTCCCGCCGTTGGCTATACCATTCTGCAAACCGCCGTGCCCGAGGCCATGGCCCTAACCGACCCGGCCACGAACTTTATCACCGAGCTACCCGACCTGAAACCCTACGCTGCCGTAGGCATTGGACCTGGGTTAGGACAGGAAGTTGCTACTGTTGAGGTACTTCGCCAACTGCTACGGCACGCTAAGCAGGTACCCTTGCCACTAATTATTGATGCCGATGCCTTGAATCTGTTGGGTACGCACCGCGAACTACTTGACGAGTTGCCGCCCAATACCCTGCTTACCCCACACCCCAAGGAGTTCGAGCGTCTAACCGAATCAGCTCGCGACGACTATCACCGCTTGGAATTGCTACGAGCATTCTGCCAGCGCTACCACTGTTACTGCGTGCTGAAAGGCGCCTATACTGCCCTTGGCACCCCCAAAGGCCTGCTTTACTTCAATAGCACCGGCAACCCTGGTATGGGCACCGGCGGCAGCGGCGACGTACTAACTGGCTTGCTCCTAGCCTTACGTGCCGACCAGCGCCTCTCTGCTCTCGATGCTGCTCTGGTCGGCATCTTTGCCCACGGGCTAGCCGGCGACCTCGCTGCCCAACAAAGCGGCGAAGCCGGCCTTATAGCCGGCGACATCGTTCGCTTTATTGGTCCCGCTTTAGCTTCGCTAAGTAACTGATTAGATGAGTTGAGCAAACTCGGCATTCTGTGGCGAGAATGGCAACAGACGTACGCTCCTTCGCTCACTTACTCAGCTACTTACCCAGTATACTGTTAGAAACTGAAGAATCATGATACCGTCGGTGAGCAGGGCGAAGTAGTAGTCGGGGCGCGTTTCTTCGGCGTACCAGATGGTGAGGGCCGCAACGAGAGCAGGCAACGCGAGTACTAGTAGATGCTCGTACCCCATGTTGGTTGGGAATAGCAGGCAGGCCACCGCCAGCGAGGTTAGAGCTATCCATTTGGTGACGCGCACGCCAAATACACCCGGGAAAGTATGGGTGCCAGTAAGACGGTCTTTGCTGTGGTCGCGGATATCAAAGACGAAAGCCAAAGCCAGGATAAAAAAGAACCGGCGGGCAAAAAGCACCAGCACCACGGGTCCGAACAAAGGCTTAGCTAAGTATAGCGCGGGCACCCAAACCGTGATGGCGGCCCACACATAAGCAATCAGAAATACCTTGAGTAAAGGCAAGTCGCGCAGGGCACGCCACCGGCCGCGCACCTTGGCTACGGGCAACGAGTACAACAACGAAATAGCCGCTAAGTGCCCCAGAAATAAGGTCAGATGCTGCCAGCCGTCCAGAAAGAACAGCACCCCTGACACGGCTAACGCAGCCATTGCCAAAGCCAGCAGTTCGCGCCGGTGCCCCAGCATCCAGCGCTTGCGGCCCGAGAGTACTACGGGTTGCCCATGCTTGTAGGGCAGTACGCTGTCGATGTTGTAGAGAAAGAGCGTGGCCGCAAAAATCATTAGTCCAAGTCGGACCGGAATATCAACGCGCCAGAAAAGAAAGGTGGCCCAGTTCAGCGTTAGGGCTGCCAGAGCCAGCCAAGTGCTGCTGTAGAGTACGGCGTCGGTCCAGCGTCGCAAGGTAGCCGTCCAGGCTGCTGCCGCGCTTTCCGAAGGGGCGGATGGCACTACCGACGATTTAAAAGGAAACAAAGGCATGAGCAAGAACCTTCAAGAAAAGCAAGATCGGGCCTGGAGTTTGAAATTGAACAACGCTCCGCTTTCCTTGCTTGCACTGCTCCTATAGCAGCCAACTCGCCTGCTTGGTTCACTTGCCAGTTTCATCATTACTGGCATTAATCGGCTTGGATTGGGGCGAGCCTTTCTGCCGCAGGTAAATAGACAACCCCACAATGGACACGATACTTAAAAACTCGCTCTGCCAATTCTGAAACGACTCAAACCAAAAACGCGACGTGCCCATGTATTCTATGGTTGATACGATGGGCTTACCTTGTTGCTGCTGCTCGATGCTGTACACTTCGGCTCCACCCTTAGCATGCAGCCATACGGAGGCAAAAAAAAGCAGAAAGAAAGTGAGAGTAAGCGAGTTTTTGTAGAGTAGCAGTTGCCAACCACCTTGCTTGACCGGGCCAGGAGCATCGGGGTTGTTTGGATCAGGCTCTTGGTCTACCTCTTCTTCTTCGTACAGCTTTTTTGATTCAGAAGACCCTTTTTGGCGCAGCCAAATGGTGAATAGCACATAGACTCCCATTTGCAGAAACTCACTTTCCCAATTTTCGAAGGTGGCTTCCAGGAAGTGTCCCGAGCCCAGATACTGCCCCAGGGTGAGGGGTAGCATCTTCATGTGCTCTAGTCCGGCGTTGTTTTCGTGCCAGCCCGTCAGCGCTTGGCCAACCAGCGTCACCAAAACCAAGGCAGTTCCTACCAGCAACAGGCTATTCTCGTACAGAAAGCGGATAAAAGCAGAAGAGGAGGGTTTAGCTGGCATACAGCGGCATACGATAAGCTCATCAAAAAGTACTTTATCTAACACCAACTAATTGCTGGCTCCTTTCATGCAGCAAGAAGCCCTCCCCAAACGCCTGGTTGGAGGAGGGCTCTTTTACCGGTTGGAACCACGTTACAGCTCGACGCCAGTCGTTTCTGTAACCGACTCTGAATTAGCGCCGTTGGGGAAGGTTTCGTTGTAGAGCTTGATGCTGTCGTCGATGATGCGGTAGGCCTCTTCGCGGCCCATGAACCGCTCTACGGTTACGTGCTTGTGCTCTAGGGCTTTATAGTCTTCGAAGAAGCGCTGCATCTCGTTCAGGGTGTGCGGCGGCAAATCGGCAATATCGTTGAAGTGGTTCACGGAAATATCGTGGGCAGCTACCGCAATGATTTTGTCGTCTTCTTCGTCGCCGTCTATCATCTGCATCACCCCAATAACTTTAGCTTCGACCAAGCACATCGGTACGATGTCAACCGAGCACAACACCAAAATATCGAGGGGGTCGTTGTCGTCGCAATAGGTTTTCGGGATGAAACCGTAAGCCGCGGGGTAATGCACCGCCGAGAAAAGTACTCGGTCGAGCTTCAGCAAGCCGCTGGTTTTATCTAGTTCATATTTGGCTTTCGAGCCTTTGGGAATTTCGATGATGCCGTTCACGACTTGCGGTGCGTTGTCGCCGCGTTCTACATCGTGCCAGGGGTTAAAATGAGCCATTGGATTAGGGTTCTAGTTACTGGTTACTGATTTAATTAAAGTGCGTTTTCTGGACGACGGAGTGGGATGCATACGGCTCAACCCTAGGTTGGGATTCCTAACTGCAAGTCAATTGAATTGTGAGAATGATAGCGAGGAATTTACAAGTAGCAGCTGATAAGTTATTTGCCTAATACCTCTGGCAGCGGCACGCCCGTGCAGCCGTCAGGTTCCTGAATGTGCAGCCATTGGGCCAGCGTGGGTGCAATATCGATAATGCGCGCTGAAACTACTGAACTACCACGTTTCACGTGCCAGCCCCAGAACACAAGCGGAATGTGCGTGTCGTAGTTACCTGCCGAGCCGTGGGTGGTTCCCTTGCTCACCGGATACTGGTACGCTTCCAGCCAACCTGGCTCCAGCACCACCATCACGTCGCCACTGCGCTTGGGGAAGTAGCCGTTTTCCAGGTACATCAGCATTCCACTTTCCCAGTGCGACTTTTGCAGGTCGTCGGCCGTGATGGCGCGCGTAACACCCGAAAAGTCGATCATAATGTCGGCTACTTCATCCTGAAAAGTGCGCAGGTTAAGATTTTTCTGCGCAATAAGCGGGCGGTTGAGGTACACTTGCTGATTTTCGTAGCTTATCACCCATTGACCCGCGCCGTGCCGTTTTACCAGCACCTGCTGCAAGGAGTCGCGCATCAGCCGCGGCCCAACTGAGCCGGCCGGAATGCGCTGGCTGCGCAAAAAATCAGGATTGTGCGCCGCGCCATGGTCGGCACTCAAAAACACCAGCGCCTGGCCTTTGCCTACCGTCTTATCAAGATAGTCGAGCACCCGGGTAATATCTTGGTCGAGGCGCAGATAGGTATCCTCGGTTTCGATGGCATTTACGCCAAACTGATGGCCTACGTAGTCAGTGCTGCTGAAGCTAAGCGCCAGGAAATCGGTTTGCCCACGCTGCCCAAGTTGCTCGGCCCGGATGGTTTCCAGGGCAAAATCGGCGGTGAGCGTGTTGCCAAACGGCGTGCTGCGAATCAGGTCGAGGTTGCGGGTGACAGCGGGCGTTTTTTCCGCGCCTGTAGGCTGACTAGCCGTTACGGCCCGGCTGGGGGCAGTGCTGAGCGTCGGCAAATCGTGGGGGAAAACTGGCTTGGCCTCACCCCGGAAAGTGCCTTCCCACGACACGTCGTCGGCGGTGCTTTCCGTGTACTGCGCGATAGGCAGCAGTGTTTCCCAGGGCTTGCTAAGGTATTGCGCTGCCCGGTTTTCGGCGTTAAACTTGGTTACCCACTCGGGGAGGGTGTTCTGGTAGAAAGAGCTGCTAATGAACGCGCCGTTGGTACCGTCGTACCAGTAGGCGGCGTTAGCGGCGTGGCCAGCCGGCAGAATCGAGCCTCGGTCTTTGATGCACACCCCAATAACTTTACTCTGGAAGTTGGTGGCCAGCCGCAGCTCGTCGGTGATGGTGCTTGTGAGCATATGCCGCGGCGACTGTTGGCCCGCCTCGGCCGTGCCGCCCACAGCCTGCACAGTTTTGTCTTCGGTTACGTAGGTGCCTTTGCCTTCCTCGCGCACAAACCAGTTGTTGCCCACGATGCCGTGCATAGAAGGCGTAGTACCCGTGTAAATGCTGGCGTGCCCAGGCCCGGTGTAGGTAGGCACGTAGTTGTAATGCGTGTTTTCGTAGCTAAATCCTTCCCCTAGTAAGCGCCGGAACCCCCCGTTGCCATACTTGCTCCAATAGCGGTAGAGGTAGTCGTAGCGCATCTGATCCACTACAATGCCGACTATGAGCTTAGGCCGCGCTAGGGCTTTATCTTTTTTCTGCGCGAAAGCGGGTCCCGCTAATGCGGCGGCGAGCAGGAAACACAGGCTCTTTTTCAAAATCAAAAGGAAGGGAAACAGTCAACAAAGAAAGAACCAGCAGTAGCGGCCACAAAGATAGGTTACGGCGTTAGCATTCAACTCCACAGCAGCAAAATCCAAGTATAGCCGTAAAGCAGTTGCGCGAGAACCTCGTTTCGCGCTTCAACCTCAACCATGCCCAACGCTGCCCCTTACGCTCTCATCTTTGATATGGATGGCGTCCTCATCGACAACACCGCTTTTCAGGCTCGCGCCTTCCAACTTCTTTTCCGCGACTTAGGTTTAACTACAAATGCTCGGCGGCTACTAGAACGCCTAAATGGCATGCCCGCCACCAAAATCCTGGAAACCGTTTTCACCAGCGACGTTTCCAAAAAGCAACTTACCACCTATGCCGACCAGCGCGAATTCCTATACCGCACCATCTATTGGGACAAGCGTAAGGAAGTACCGGGCCTAACCAAATTTTTGAAAGCTGCCCGCGCTGCCGGTTTCAAGCTAGGGCTCGGTACCGGCTCCGGCAACGATACGATTGGCTACATCATCGACCACTTGGACATCCGTCAGTATTTCGACGTGGTTATCACCAAAGACGATGTGGACAAGGGCAAGCCCCACGCGGATACGTACACCGTCACGGCCCGCAAGCTAGGTGTACCGCCCGAACGCTGCGTGGTCTTCGAAGATGCCTTAGTGGGCGAGCAAGCCGCTTACAAAGCCGGCATGCGCTGCATAGCCGTCAGCACCTCCATCAAACCCAATAAGTTCCAGGCCCCTATGACCGTTATCAAGGACTTCACCGATTTGACGCCGGAGAAGGTATTGGAACTGGTGGGGCAGCATTCCGAGATTCCCAAGCCAAGCAAGGAGCTCGCGAAGCGGCAATATATGCGTGCGTAATACGGCTGCCTATTCTGATGACAATAGAAAAGCCCGCCTCCAACTGGAAGCGGGCCTTTCAAAACTTTACTTTTACTGTTAAAACTGCTACCGACTAGCGGCTAAGGATTCACTACTATCTACCAGGCCAAATACTCCATCGGTGATAATTTCTTGACAACTGTGGTTTGCTTTCAGCATGTTCACTCCCCGCTTTGTCGAGTAAATTATTCTACCAGTAAAGTGTGGAGCAACCGCAGATTGCCAGCTTGCAATCGCAAATGATAAAGCCCCGGTATCAAGCCACTTAGTGGTACCTCAACATCACTTGTACTGGTCGGCAATAAAATATCGTGCGTGCGAGCCGGGCGGCCAAGCACATCGATAAGGGTGACAACTGCCTGAGTAGAGCCGGGAATAGCAGGTATCCGTACCGTGACGCTCGTATGAGCCGGATTAGGAAACACAGTTAGCGCAGTAGATAAGGCGGGAGAACTAGAAGGTAAAAGATCGGCATCCGTAAGCGAGGCTAAAAAGCCAGCTTGACTTTGAGGACTAGGGAAGCCTACTTGCGGGATAATGTGAGCACCAAAGCTGCCGACCGGACTGATGTTACCTGCCACGTATACACGCGTTCCGCTGAGGGCAATGGCATTGGCATCATCGAGACCTGCACTAGACGCTTGTTGAGCCCACACAAAATCTCCACTCGTGCCAGCATCAAAGAGCTTGGTCACAAATATTTCACGGTTACTAGGGGCACTGCTCGTCAAAGTGGTAGCGCCGAATAAGATCGTACTACTATAAAAGGTACCCGCTGCATAGACAGTTGCCCCACTCACGACGAGGGCATCCCCCCCGTCTGAGGATGCGCCAACAGCACTCTGTACCCACACGAAACTACCCGAGCCGCCCGCATCTACCAGCTTGGCAACAAACATATCATGGTTATTAACACCTGTATTGGTCAAGGATATTCCCCCAAAATTGGCGGTTGCATAATAAGCACCCGTTATAAATACCCGTGGCCCGCTCACAGCTATTGCAGAAACACGATCCAGAGCGGAACCGCCCGCGGCTAAGGCCCAGGTGAACTCGCCTGTGCTTCCTCCATCAGTGAGCTTCGCCACAAATATGTCATCCGTGTGCAAGCGTGTATTATCATTATTCCTTAAGGTAATACTGCCAAAAGTAGCGGTGCCTTGAAAGCTGCCGGCTAAGTAAACACTCGTCCCCTCGACCGCTACGGCGGTAGCTTGATCAATGTCGATGCCCCCTGCCGACCTTGCCCATATGAAAGCGCCGGTCGTCCCGGAATCGGTGAGTTTGGCCACAAACGCCTCCGTTCTGGTGGCCGTTAAACTGACGTTGCCAAAAGTAGCGGTGGAGCCGAACTGCCCTGCTACATACACGCTCGTTCCGCTAACTGCTAGCGATAAAGCATAATCCCCAAAAAGGCCCCCTGCTTGCTGCACCCAGCTAAAGCTAGCACTTGCGCCTGCATCGATCAGTTTGGTTACAAACACGTCATCACCACCAGCAGCGGTGATAACCGCTCCCCCAAAACTTGCCGTGGCACTGTTAAAAATCCCGGTTACGTAGATGTTCGTTCCGTTTACCGCTACTGCAGTCGCTTCGTCTTGGTCTCTACCACCAGCCGCTTGGGCCCACAAAAAGCTATTACTACTTGGGCTCCACTTAGCGACAAACATGTCCCAAGATCCAGCGCCTGTAATGGTACTATTACTGAAGGTGGCTGTTCCGCTGAAGCGCCCCACAATGTATACATTGCCGTCAGTATCAGTAGTTGCTGCATTCACCAAGAGGCCATTAGGATTTGTCTGATTTACCGCAATGGCCATTTGCCAAGCCGGCGCCTGAGCGCAGCTAGTGCCTTTAATTAGCGACAGGAGCAACAAGGTTAAAATCCATTGTGCTTTTTTGAAAGCAGAGAAGAGTAGAAAATCTGTGCTCATGTTATAATTAATATGAATGTTGAATTGGATAGTGCAGATATCACTGATAAAGCTAAAGAATTAGCATGTTTTCATTATTAGAATTCTTTAATTTTTATTTAGAAGCACTGCTTTGACGTGCTTATTTAACATATCGAAAAAGGCCCGCCTCCAACTGGAGACGGGCCTTTCAAAACTTTACTAGTAAAACTACTACCGACTAGCGGCTAAGGCCTCGGCACCACCTACGATTTCGAGAATCTCGGTGGTAATGGCCGCCTGGCGGGTGCGGTTGTAGGTTAGTTTCAATGACTTCAACAGTTCACCAGCGTTTTCGGTGGCTTTGTCCATTGACGTCATGCGGGCGCCATGCTCCGAAGCGTTGCTTTCCAGTACGGCCTTGTAGAGCTGCACTTTCAGCGATTGTGGAATCAAGGTCTGCACGATTTCCTCTTTCGAGGGCTCGAAGATGTATTCCACGTTCGAAGCAGGGGTGGTTGCAGCGGTTGGCTCGGCGGGAACCAGCGGCAACAACTGCTCGGCCCGTACAATTTGCGTTGCTACGTTCTTGAACTCATTGTACACCACAACTACTTCATCGAAACGGCCTTCGCGGAAACCTTGCATGGCTTCCTCGGCCGCCTCACGCACCGTATCGAACGAGAGCTTGGCGAATACATGAGTGTAGTTGCCTAATAGAGGGCCACGACGCTGGAAGTAGTCGTGGGCCTTCTTGCCAATGGCCATCATCGTTACGTTGCCAGCGGCAGCCTGTGCGGCATACCGCTCGCGCACCAGCGCATTCACCCCCTTAAATATGTTGCTGTTGAAGGCGCCCGCCAAGCCGCGGTCCGACGTAACGGCGATGACAAGCACGCGGCGAACTTCGCGTTGTACAGCATACTCGCTAATTACTTCTCCGTCGGTTTGGCCTGTCAGGTTGGTTAGGATGCTGTTAAGCCGCTGCGCATAAGGTCGCATCCGCAGGATATTATCCTGGGCGCGCCGCAGCTTCGCCGCCGCCACCATTTTCATGGCTTTGGTGATTTGCTGCGTGCTTTGTACCGATACAATGCGGTTGCGGACTTCTTTTAAGCTAGCCATTTATTGACGGTTGATTGTTAGTTGCTGATTGTTGATTGCTGGACGATTTGCGCGTTGGCGGAACATCCAACAATCAACAACCAACAATCAACGATTACTTGGAAGCGTAACTTGCCAAGAGGTATTTCGCAACCTGCCGAATAGACCCCGTGATGGAATAATACAGCTTGCCAGCTTTCAGGCTTTGGAGTACTTCAGGGTGGCGGGACTGCATCGTTTGGGTGAACTCCTTCTCGAATTCGCGCACGCGGTTCACTGGTACTTGGTCGAGCAAGCCGTTAGTAGCCGCGTAGATTACAGCTACCTGATCCTCTACCTTCTGCGGCGAGAATTGAGGCTGCTTCAGGATTTCGAGGTTGCGGCGGCCACGCTCAATGGTGAGCTTGGTAGAAGCATCAAGGTCGGAACCGAACTTGGCAAAAGCTTCCAACTCACGAAATTGTGCCTGGTCGAGCTTCAGCGTACCAGCCACTTTCTTCATCGATTTGATCTGCGCGTTACCACCTACGCGCGATACCGAAATACCAACGTTGATGGCGGGGCGGATACCCGAGTTGAACAGGTTGGTTTCAAGGAAAATCTGACCGTCCGTAATCGAAATTACGTTGGTTGGAATATACGCCGAAACGTCACCTGCTTGCGTCTCGATAAGCGGCAGCGCCGTCAGCGAGCCACCACCTTTCACAAGATGCCGGATGCTCTCGGGCAAGTCGTTCATGTCACGGGCAATAACGTCGGAAGCGTTGATCTTCGCGGCGCGCTCCAGCAAACGACTGTGCAGGTAGAACACGTCACCAGGATAGGCCTCACGTCCGGGAGGACGGCGCAATAGCAGCGACACCTCGCGGTACGCTACTGCCTGCTTCGACAAGTCATCGTACACTACCAATGCCGGACGGCCCGTATCGCGGAAGAACTCCCCAATAGCGGCACCGGTGAAGGGAGCAAAGAACTGCATCGGGGCTGGGTCAGCGGCCGAAGCCGAAACCACCACTGTGTAGTCCATAGCCCCACCGCGCTGCAATGAGTTTACTACCTGCGCTACCGTAGAGGCTTTCTGGCCTACGGCTACGTAGATGCAGAAAACCGGCTCGCCCCGGTCAAAGAACTCGCGCTGGTTGAGGATGGTATCAATAGCCACCGCCGACTTACCCGTCTGACGGTCACCAATGATTAGTTCACGTTGGCCGCGCCCAATTGGAATCATGGCGTCAATAGCCTTGATACCCGTTTGCATGGGCTCGGTTACGGGCTGACGGTAGATAACACCCGGCGCCTTACGCTCCAAGGGCATATCAAACGTTTCCCCTTGAATAGGACCGCGGCCATCGATGGGTTGACCCAGCGTATTTACCACGCGGCCCACGATGCCTTCGCCTACTTTAATAGACGCAATTTTTTTGGTACGGCGTACCGTGGCACCTTCCCGGATGTCGCTGTAGTCGCCGAGCATTACGGCACCTACATTGTCTTCTTCCAGGTTCAGCACCAAGGCTTGGAGGCCATTTTCAAATTCGAGCAATTCCCCCGACTGAGCTTTGCCCAGGCCGTAAATACGGGCTACACCGTCGCCAACCTGCAATACCGTACCAACCTCTTCGAGTTCGGCTTCGGTTTTGAAGTTAGACAACTGTTCCCGCAGAATGGCGGATACTTCATCCGGACGTACTTCTGCCATGATCTTATACTAAAGGTTGGTAGGGGTTCTTCGAGAATTCGTTGCGCAGCTTGCGCAAACGGAAACTCACCGAGTCATCGATCAGACGGTCGCCGATACGGAGCACGAAGCCCCCAATCAGCGATTCATCTACTTTCTCAGTGAGAGTAACTTGCTGGAGACCAGTTTGCTGGCGCACCATCTGCGTTACCTCCGCACGTAGGTGCGGGCTCAGCGGTGTCGCCGTTGTAACCTCAGCTATTTGCACACCACGCAAAGTATTGTATTGGGTTAGAAACTCCGAACCAATAAATTCCAGTGCGCTTTCGCGGTTTTTTTCGGTGATAATGGTGAAGAACTTCATGGTGAGGTCCGACACCTTGCTACCAAACACAGCGCGTAAGATGGCCAGTTTCTTGTCGTGCTTAACGATGGGGTTACGTAGCAACAAGCGCAGATCCCGGTTCTCATCCAGCGTCTTGCTGAACAAGTCCATGTCCGCCTTCACCTGCTCTAGCGTACCCCGCTCCTCGGCCAGATCAAGCAGGGACTTGGCATAGCGGGAGGCAACTCGTATTTCAGACATTCTTGTAGGAATTAGGAGCCGAAGCTAGGAGCCAGAAACTAGTGGTCGAAAATCGATTTCTAGTTCTTAGCACCTAGCTCCTAGCTTCTTAGTTAAGCTTCACATCCTTTAGGTACGAGTTGACGAGCTCCTTTTGCGAGTCGGTATTAGTCAACTCACGACGCAAAATGCGCTCGGCAATATCGATAGACAACTGAGCAGCGGTGTTTTTTACCTCAGCTAGGGCAGCGTTCTTCTCGTTCTGAATAGCTTCGCGGGCCTGCACAATCATGCGGCCGCCCTCTTCATTGGCCTTGTTCTTGGCTTGCTCGATAAGTTGGTTGGCCAAGACCGTAGCTTCCTTGATAATCCGGTCGCGCTCCAGGCGCGCATCAGCCAACAGCTTTTCGTTGCCGGCACGCAGTTCCTGCATTTCCAACTTGGCTTGGTCAGCCATCCGCAAAGCTCCTTCAATGGAGTCTTCGCGCTGCTTCAAAGAAGTAAGAATGGGCTTCCAGGCAAACTTGGCCAGCAAAAACAGCACGATGAGGAAAATCACCAGCTGCCAGAAGATCAGGCCTAATTCGGGGGTTACTAATGGAGGCATAAGAAAGTAGTAAGAGTAAGTGCTTGGTATGGAGTAGAGGAACCAGTTGACAACAAGTACAGAGTAATTTTGCCTTACAGCTCGCTACTCACTACTCAATACCAATTAAGCTAAGTCAGCCCGCCGCGTCGTGCGCCGAAGCGACGCGCAGCGGGCTGGCAAAGAATTGCTTCTACCTCTTAGAGATTGAAGGAAATCAGCAAACAGACCACGACTGCAAACAGGCCCAGACCTTCAATCAGAGCCGCAACGATCAGCATAGCAGTTTGGATTCGACCAGCAGCTTCGGGCTGACGGCCAATGGCCTCCATGGCGCTACCACCAATACGGCCGATACCTAAGCCAACACCAAGAGCAACCAGACCAGCACCAATACCAGCACCCATTACGGCTAAGCCAACCGAATTGGAAACCTCATTGGCAACCTGCAACAACAGAGAAAGAAGCATAAAACAGAAATTTGGGGAAGTGAAAAACGAAAAAGGGAGTTAGAAAAAACTAGTGACCATGAGAATGGGCTTGCGAAGCACCATCGCCTCCACCCATCTGCAAATCAGCATCATGGTGTTCTTCTACGGCGCCACCAATGTACATGGCCGTGAGAAGGGTGAAGATGTAAGCCTGTAGAACAGCAACCAGCAGTTCGAGTACGTTGATGAACAAGCCGAAAGCCAGCGAAACCGGGCTAATCAGAACACTTTGGAAAATGAAAATCAAGCTGATAAAGCTCAGGATTACAATGTGTCCGGCTGTAATGTTGGCGAACAAACGTACCATGAGCGAGAACGGCTTTACTACTACGCCAATCAATTCCACCGGAATCATAATAGGCAATAGAAGTTTAGGAACACCTGGCGTAGCGAAGATGTGCGCCCAGTAATTCTTGTTGGAGCTAAACAGGGTTATCAACAGGGTCATTAAAGCGAGCGTCATCGTCACGGCAATGTTGCCGGTGAGGTTAGCCGCGCCGGGCATCAAGCCGAGCAGATTGTTGAACCAGATGAAGAAGAAGATAGTGAGCAGATACGGCATGTACCGCTCGTACTTCGGGCCAATAGCTTTCTTACCTACTTCATCCCGGATAAACACGATGATCGGCTCGAAAAAAGATTGCACTCCTTTAGGAGCACCACCTTGATTTTTCTTATAGCCACTAGCCACAGTAAAGAAGACCCCTAGTAACAAAGCAGCACTTAGCAACAAGGAGGCAACATTTTTGGTAATCGAAAAATCGTATACCTTGCTGCCGTCTTCGGCTTCAAGATGCTCGTGCTCTAGCTTGAGGCCGTTATATACTTTGCCTTCTGCCAAGCGGGAAGACGAGAACACACTCAATCCTTTGCCGGCCTGATACGCAATAATGGGCAACGGAATGGTGATATGGGTACCGTGCTCGGCTTCGTCGCCGATAGTAGCAAAGTGCCACTCGTGAGCGTCACCGATGTGATGCAAAATCATTTCACCAGGACTGAAAGCTTCACTATCGGTAGCTTCCTCAATAGTAGGCGTAGGCTCTTGCGCGAATACGGGAAGCGAAAGGATGCAGAAGAGAGCTATCAGTAAACGCTTCATTCAGTGGAAGTTAGATGCAAATTCACAAAATCTTCATTTTGTGATTACACTCGGTTTTGAAAACGGGCGCAAGTTACTCAGGATAGCCCATATTTCAAACCCAGCGTAAAGAAAGTACAGGATAAAGAACAGCCCCAGAAACGTCCACCGGCCACTGCCTTCGTGAGAGCCGCCTTTATATAGGTAAAGCAGCACTAAGCCAACGGAGAGCAGCAAGCGCACTACCATAGAGCCAAAATAGGCTCCCATAAAGTTATCGGGGTTGGCTCGCACTAAGCGCGATGTTACCCAATAGATAATGGCCGTAAGTAAAGCAAAGTACCCTAACGTATACGCTGACAACGGATGCACTATAGCAGTGCCAAAACGGGCGTGCAGCAGGTACAAGGTACCATAGAGCAGCAGCGTAAGCAGAAGCAGATAGCAGAAGAAGCGGACCAAACCTTTGAGAAGCTGATGGAAAAGAAAAAGTGAAGAAGAAACAAAGGTACCATCCAAAAAATAGAAGTATCCTCTGTTTCATTATCATTGGTTCTTCTTTTTCGCTTTTTAGCTACCTAATCACTCGATACGGATCGGATGACCTGGTACATGGCGACAAAAACCGAGAGCAGCATCAGCACGACCGTGCCCCATGGTCCGATGCCAAAGCGCCCATCAAGCCAGACACCAAGCCAAGTGCCCAACCCGATGATGGCCAGCATTTGAATACCAAGCCCAGAATACTTGGCGAAATTGCCGCCACGTGGGCTGGAAGAGTTGGGTTTGGGCGTGGGAGAGGTAGCCATGGCAGAACTGAGTTAAGACAGCGAAGATGGTTTTAAGCACGGAAGCAGGCAAGGCCAAGAGTACGTGATACGTAAAGGCTTACTAAGGGCTAGGAAAAAGCGTAATTTTACTGACTAAGTAACGTTGTGACTTTATACGCAACGGCGAGGGCTGAACAAACTAGCTAGCTCCGCGCGTTGGCGTACTGGTAATCTGTATTTCCGACTTGCCTTCTGCTTTGACTCGATACTCAATTTTTCGTCTGCTTGCTGCTCCCGTAGTCACGTTGCTAATTGCTGCTGGTATAGGGGGTTGCGCCTCGGAGCGCCGGGGCGTAGTAGGCCATGCATACGACAACGTAGTGGCCCGCGACAATGGTTATTTTCTGGCTCGCGAAAAGATGTGGGCTGTAGAAGCCAAGCTCTATCAAGCCCGCCAAAACGACTACAACCGCACGCTAGCTCTTTTTCCGACGCTCGACCAAGCAATGGTAGCTTCTGTGGCGACCGACTTAGAGGATGTGGTAAAGAAGGCTTCGTTGCCCATTCAGCACCGTGCGGCCTCCGACTGGACGGATGATGCCTACCTTCTCATTGGGAAGAGCCGGTATTATAAAATGGAGTATGAGGACGCGGCCAAAACGTTCAAATACGTCAATAGTACCAGCAAAGACGCTAATGCCAAGCATGAAGCCTTGATTTGGCTGATGCGCACTTTTCTCGCCGCCAAGGACCTGGAAAGCGCCAAGGCGGTGTCCGACATATTGGATAAGGAGCAAGGGCGCGAAACAGATGCCCGCGCACTATTTCTTACCCGAGCTGATTATTATCTGAAAACCGACGAGCCCGCCAAGGCCATCGAAAATTTGGAGAAGGCGGTTCCGTTGATTGAGTTCAAAAACGAACAGTCTCGTACACGCTACATTTTAGCGCAGCTATACCAAGAGCAGGGTGACGATAAGAAGGCTTATGCCGAGCTTAATAAGATTCTGAAGAAGAATCCGCCCTACGAGTTAGACTTCTTTTCAAAGTTGATGCTTGGGCAGGTGTCGGATCTTAATAAAGAAGATAAGACCCGTTTAGATAAGTACTTCGCTAAGTTGCTGAAGGACACGAAAAACAAAGAGTATCGTGATAAAATTTATTACGAGATGGCGCGGCTCAATTACAGACAAAAGAATTACGATGAGGCGTTAATTCTTCTGCAAAAGTCAGCCCGAGCTACGAGTACTAACAAAGCGCAGAAGTCTTATACCTATCTGCTGGCTGGGCGCATCTATTACGAGAACCTCCAGAAGTACCGAATGGCCGCCGCCTATTACGATAGCACGGTGCAAAATCTGCCCAAGGATGCGCCCGATTTCGTTGCTATTTCCGAGCGAGCTGGCATCCTGAAAGACTTCGCTCAACAGATTACCGTCATTGAAACGCAGGACAGCTTACAGGCATTGGCCCGCTTAGATACAGTTGCGCTTCGCACTCGCCTTACAGCTTATGCTGATGCCGAGTTGGAAGCAAAGCGCAAAGTAGCCGAAGCACTAGCCGCTCGGCAGGAGCGCGACAACAATCGCCAAGCTCTTGCCTCGGGCATCAATACTTCCCGCGACCTGCAAACCGACATCAACACCGATGATTTTATTAGCGGCAGCACCGGTGGCAAATGGTATTTCGACAACCCTACGGCTGTGAGCACGGCCCGGGCCGACTTCATCCGCAGGTGGGGCGACCGTCCCTTGCAAGATAATTGGCGCATTGTAAATACAACTCGGTCGTCACCCGTTACGCCAGGGGGTGGCAACGTGCCCGTTAGCATTGCTGGAGCCAACCAAACCAACGTAACGGCAGGTGCTGCCACGGCCCCGGGCCAAGCTGTAGCCGCAAACGACCCAGCCACGCAACGCAAGGCATTGGTAGCTCAATACCGGCAGGCGCTACCGCTTACCGGCGCGCAAATGGCAGCGTCGGAAAAGCAGGTGGAAGAGGCTATGTATGCGTTGGGTGGCATATACAATCAGCAGCTACGCGAACCGGTGCCCGCCGCACAGACCTATGAAAAGTTGCTGACGCGCTTTCCAAAGACCACGCATTCGCCAGAAACCTACTACAGCCTGTATTTGATCTATAAGGGGCAGAACGAGCTAGCTAAAGCGGAAATCTACGCGCAACGCCTTCGGCAGGAGTTTCCTAATTCAACTTACGCCCGCTTAGCTGCCGATCCGGAATATCTGCGGCGCGTCTCTCTCGTGAACAAGGAAGTAGCTGTGCAGGTAGATACGGCTTTTGCCATGTATAAAAGGCAGGACTTCAAGAAGGCAGCTGCTTTGCTGGCTAGTACGTCGAAGAAGTTTCCCGAAACTGACTTGAACGACCGGATAGCTTTCCTTCGTGCGCTGATTGACGTGCGCACCGAGTCGCCATTGGTGGCCAAAGGCTCTTTAGAGAAATTTTTGAAGGACTATGAGCAGTCACCGCTTGGCAACGAAGCTCGGGTTTTGCTAGGTTCTTACAAGAAGTATGAAACCGGAGGCATTACTGGGGCTTTGGCTTCTACGCAGAAACCAACTGTTTCAATGTTCCGGCCGGGAGAAGTAAACAACCGGGTGCGTATCATTTATACTACTCCTACACCGCCCGCTAAAGCGGCGCCTGCACTAACACCCGCCCCTGCTGTTTCCGCGCTAACTCCTACTTCTACCCTAGCAACTCAACCTGAGCTGACTGCTGTTAAAGAGTCCAACCAAGCGCTACCGCCTTCTGACTCAACTACAGTTCCGGTCTCCGTTACCAAGCCTGCTACTCCCGCCGTTGACCCGGTGAAAGCAGCCCGAATGGCCGCAGCTCAGGCAAGAGCAAAAGGTAAGAAACCGGTGAAATCCGCGCCAGTTGCTGTTGCTACTCCATCGGCAGAGCCTGCGGCATCCTCCGCTACAGTGCCTACGGCTACGTCTTCGCCTGCAACTACTACCCCAAGCACTGCTCCTGCTACGCCGCCCGCCTTATCTTCAGTTCCCGCAGCCAAACCAAGTCCGGCTGGCGCATCTCCATCTCCTACTACTCCTGCTGCCGTAGTTTCCCCTTACGCGGCTAATCCAGCTGCTGTACACGCGGTGCTGCTTATTTTCCCAAAGTCTGCGGTGGCCCTCCAAACCCTACCCGACCAGATGGGCGCTTACAACAACCGCTACTTCAAGGCCAGCAACTTACGGGTGCAGCAACAGCCACTCAGCGATTCATTGGAAATGGTGGTTGTGCAAGGACTAACCGGCGCGAAAGTAGCGCAAGCATATGCCTTGAAGCTGCGGGGGCCTCAGTCGCCGCTAAACCGCCTGCGGGGTGTGGGTTACCAAACGCTTGTTGTTGGTATTGATAATTTGCCGCTACTACTTGAGCGGCGCAACGTGGAAGAATATCAGCGCTTCTACCAGCAGTCGTACCGGTAAGCCACTTTAGAATATTAAGAGTTGAAGTGAACTCCCTGCTGGTTTGTGGCGCTGAATTAAGATGCCACATCGCGAAACAAGTTTCGATCATGCTCTTGCTTCTTGCTATCAAGCTTTTTAGTTGAAAAGAATGCCCGTTTCCAAACCTCGACCTGTCTCCCGTAAACCGCAACGGCCTAGCCGCTTCGCCGCCCTCACTCGCACCCTGTGGTTGCTGTTTGCGGGCGGTTTGGTGGCCTCCTTAGTATACATCCTGGCTGTTAGTGTCAACTTTCTTAACCTATTCGGTCAAATGCCCAATTTGAAGGCATTGGAAAGTCCGCGTAGTGAGCTGGCCTCGGAGGTGTATTCTGCCGATGGGGTGTTGATGGGAAAATATTTCCGCGAAAACCGGACTCCGGTTAGCTACAAGGAGATACCGCAAACAACTATTGATGCATTGATTGCCACCGAAGATGCCCGGTTTGAAAGCCATTCCGGCATCGATCCGAAGGCAATGATGCGGGTAGCGACAGGTTTGGTGAGCGGTGGGAAAAGTGGAGGCGGTTCTACCCTTAGCCAGCAATTAGCTAAAATGTTGTTCCGAACCCGCGAAGACCTCAACAACGGGCGCCTCAACGATGTACCGGGTTTGCGCATGCTTATCACTAAAACCAAAGAATGGATTCTGGCCGTTCGATTGGAGCGCAACTATACCAAGCGCGAAATCTTGCGCATGTACCTCAACACGGCCGATTTTGGCTCCAATGCCTTCGGCATTAACGTCGCTGCCAAAACGTTCTTCAATAAGCATCCCCGCAACCTGACGCTAGAGCAGTCAGCACTGCTGGTTGGCTTGGTCAATGGCCCGTCGTGGTTCAACCCAGTCCGTAATCCGGAGCGCTCCAAGCGCCGCCGTGACTGGGTACTGGGCCAAATGCGCAAGAATGGCTACATCACCGAGCCAGTTTATGCCGCTACCGTAGCCAAACCCATCAAGCTCGACTACAAGGTCGAAAACCAAAACGAGGGCATTGCCCCCTACTTCCGTACCGAATTAAGTAAGTCGCTGCGTGAGTGGGCCAAGGAAACCGACCATGATCTGTATTCCGACGGCCTGAAAATATATACGACCATCGACTCTCGGATGCAGAAATATGCCGAAGCCGCGGTGGCTGAGCATATGAAACTTCAGCAGAGATGGTTCGACCAGCATTGGAAAGGTCAGCAGCCCTGGCGCGACGAGAATGGCCGCCTGATCCCAAACTTTCTGAACACCTCCATCAAGCGCACCGAGCGTTACCATTCGCTCAGCACCCGCTACGAAGGCAACCAAGACTCCATCAAGTACCATCTGAACAAGAAGTATAAGATGAAAGTGTTCACCTGGAACGGTGGCGAGAAGGAGGTCACCATGTCCCCGATGGACTCGCTGGCCTATTATAAGCGGCTGCTGCACGCCGGATTCATGGCTATGAACCCACTTAACGGGCAGGTGAAAGCTTGGGTGGGCGGCATCAATTACAAGTATGTTAAATACGACCACGTCAAGCAAGGCAAGCGCCAGCCGGGTTCTACATTCAAGCCATTCGTGTACGTGGCGGCTATTGACCAAGGCTATTCACCTTGCTATCAGCGCCCCGACGTCCCCACCACATTTCCCGCCGAACGAGGACGCCTGGCCTACACGCCTCGCAACTTCGAAGGCTCTTATTCCGGGCGCACGTTCACGCTCCGCCAAGCGCTAGCCCGCTCCATGAACTCTATTACGGCGTGGTTGGTCCAGAAAATAGGCCCTAATGACGTAGCTACTTACGCCAAGCGTCTAGGCATCACCTCGCCTATTGATGCTGTACCAGCTATTGGTTTTGGCTCATCTGATGTGAGCATTTATGAGCTAACTGGCGCGTATAGCACATTCGTCAATAAAGGAGTCTGGACCTCGCCGATTATGGTAACGCGCATCGAGGACAAAAACGGCAACGTACTTCGTGAATTTTTGCCGCAAACCCGTGATGTTTTGAGTGAAGAAACGGCCTACTTGATGACCTACATGCTGCGTGGTGCCACCGAGGAACCAGGCGGTACCAGCATCATCTTGAAAGGCGGCTTTAAATTTCCGTATGAAATGGGGGCCAAAACTGGCACTACCTCCAACTACTCCGATGGCTGGTTTATGGGTCTGACGCCGGATCTGGTGTGCGGTATGTGGATAGGTGGCGAAGATCGAAGCATTCACTTTCGCACTGGGGCTTACGGACAGGGCTCCCGCTTAGCACTGCCGCTCTACGGCATCTTCATGAAAAAGATGTACGCTGATAAGAACGTCGATATTGCCAAAGGTCCTTTCCCCAAGCCGGATACATTAAGCGTGGAAATTGATTGCTCCCGCTACTATAATGGTGCGCAACGTGACACTATTCCCTACGACCAGAAGCTCAACCAAGCTGATTTAGATGATCTAGATGACGAGGAAATCTAACCAACAAAGTAGTTCTATTTGAATTGAGTCACATATTGCAGAACGTGGTTGGGATGTACCAGCCACGTTTTTTGTTGTTTATATGGCGCATGTTAATTCTGTGCCGTATCTCATCTGAGGCATTTCTGCACAAACAGTAAGCCCACTAGAGCAAACCAACGCATCAACTAGCATACGTCCAAGATTTATGGCCGCCCAAGCCCATCTGCAAGACCAAATCCGTCAGCTACCACACCGTCCCGGCGTGTACAAATACTTCGATGATGAGGGCATCATCTACGTAGGAAAGGCTGTGGATTTGCGCAAACGAGTAAGCAGTTACTTCACAAAGCAGGATCACAACAAGAAAACCCAGCAACTAGTCAAGAACATCAAGCGCATCGAATTCACAATAGTGGACAGCGAGTCAGACGCTTTCTTGCTGGAAAACAACTTGATTAAGCAGCATCAGCCTAAGTATAACATCTTGTTGAAGGATGGGAAAACCTATCCGTATCTGCTGCTCACCAACGAGCGGTTTCCGCGTCTTATTCCTACCCGCAACAAGCGTCCGGACGAAGGGTATTATTTCGGCCCGTATGCGAACGGGTCTTCTCTTCATGTGGTGCTAGAGCTTATCCGTGCTTTGTACCCACTGCGCACTTGCACCTACAACTTGTCGCCGCAGAACGTGGAGGCGCACAAGTTTAAGGTGTGTCTGGAATATCACTTAGGCAACTGCAAAGGCCCCTGTGAAGGTTTGCAAGATGAAGAAACGTACAACCAATACGTGCAGCAGATCCGGCAGATCTTAAATGGCAACCTAAGCATTCCCAAGCAGTATTTCCGGGACAAAATGACGCAGGCTGCTCAGGAATTACAATACGAGCTAGCGCACCAATACAAGCAGAAACTAGATCGGCTTGATGCTTTCCAGGCCAAAAGCACGATTGTTAATCCGTCGCTTTCCAATATTGATGTGTTCGGCATTGCTTCCAACGAAAAGCTGGCATTTATCAACTACCTGAAAGTGATGAATGGTTCTATTATTTTAACACAATCCATTGAGGTACTCAAAAAGCTAGACGAGCCCGACGAGGAAGTACTTGCCGCTATGGTGATGCAGATGCGAACAGAGTTTGATAGTCAATCCAAAGAAATCCTGACCAACGTGCCGCTGCCTGCTCTTCCTCTACCGGGAGTTACTATCACTCAGCCACAAATTGGAGATAAACGCAAGCTTCTAGAGTTGAGCATTAAAAACGTGCTGTACCTCCGCAAAGAAAAGGAAAGCATGAACGAGCGCAGCAAGGACCTCAACGAGGTGCGCATTATGGAAACTATCAAAAAGGACCTTCGCCTTACTGAACTGCCAAAGCACATTGAATGCTTCGACAATTCCAATTTTCAAGGTGATAACCCAGTGGCTGCCATGGTTTGCTTTCGCAATGCCAAGGCAAGTAAGAAAGACTACCGCCACTACCATATCAAAACGGTAGTTGGCCCCAACGACTTCGACTCTATGTATGAAGTCGTTTCACGGCGCTACCGTCGCCTCGTAGACGAGGGTGCATCACTACCACAATTAGTTATTGTGGACGGTGGTAAGGGTCAGTTAAGCATGGCCGTTAAGGCGCTAAAAGATCTTAATCTTTGGGGACAGATAGCGGTAATAGGCATTGCTAAACGGCTAGAGGAGATTTACGTTCCTAACGATCCACTACCTCTCTACATCGATAAGAAAAGCGAATCGTTGCGCCTTTTTCAGCGTATGCGTGACGAAGTGCACCGGTTTGGTATTACTTTCCACCGCAGCCGGCGCGATGCTGCTACCCTTAAAACGGAGCTTACTGAGGTAAAAGGTCTTGGTCCCATTACGGCTGATAAGCTACTGAGCAAGTTTAAATCAGTGAAGAAGCTTCGTGAGTTAAGTGAATCTGAACTCGTAGCAGAAGTAGGGAAAGCCAAGGCACGAGTACTCATCGAATATTTTGCGCAGCAGGAACAAGAGGCAACAGATTAGCTAGACAAAGCAAAAGGCCCCAACCAAGATTTGGTTGGGGCCTTTTGCTTTATTAAACAATCAATTACGACAAGCGTACCTGATCAAATTGCATTTTTAGAAGCTCCAAAGGTTGTACTCATACTCGATTAGATCGGCGGCGGCTTGCTGCGAAGCAAGAATACCTTGCTGCTGGCCACCATAGATTTCGTCAAGACGAGCATCATTCGGATTGGAAACCTTCACGATGTAAGAGTTGAAAAGCCACAGTTCAAATGCGTCAGCAAGATTCTTATGTTGCGCGTCGTTTTGCGAATTAAACCAGATGGCTTTATCCGGATTGTTACGGAACACCTTTACTAAATCGCTGTACTTAAATGTAGCAATTGGCTTTTCAATACCTGAGGTATTGGAGCTTAGCGTAGAAGGCACAACTAGCGTAATGGTTTTGATATCATGATACATCCGCGACCGTTTCTTGTCGAAGATCATATCTTCTTTCAATTCCATCTGGTACAACTCCTTATACCGATACTCGTTAGCTGCCGCAACTGCCGTTTTTGGTTTCGCTGCACCTTTCTTCAATGGAGCTCCCCATTCATCAACGGCCTCTTCCGAGAAACCAGCAGCTTTTTCTTCATCGCTCAAGCCTGCGCTGGACTCCGAATACGACATGTTGCCTGTTACTTCAGCTGGAGTGTATGTAGAGGTCAACGAATCATTTTTGTAAGCCTGCAACTCACCACGCTTCACAGCGTCAATAATAACTCGGCTTATTTCCTTGCCTTCCGAGAACATAGGCTTGTTCTGCTTTTCACGCAAGTCAATCGCACGCAGGATAGTTTTGCGGAACATAATGTCCGAATTTGGAATCGGACGGTATGAGCCATTACTACTTGCCGTAGTAGCCTGCTCCTGAGCCGAAGCAGCTAATGAGAGCATTAGAGCGGCCGTTAGAGCGGATAAAGAAAAGAATTTGTTCATACCGGAGTAATCAAAAAAGAGCTGCAGTTAGTTCAGAAAAGTAACGCTTACAGCAGCGGAATATTGAACGACTTATTGCCTACGCTCACCTCTTCCACTTGATTCTGGAAGTTCTGACGCTGTACCTGCTTCACTTCAATGTAAAGACGGTCGCCCTCACGAGCAGCGTTTACTACGGCAGTCAAGTCAGCATTAGGACCATTAACTGGAATGGCCTGCATAGCTGGGCGCTTGCCACGAACCAGAGTTACCTCATAGCGAGCTACCCGGTAACGTGCATCTTCGGGAAGGAATGTAGCAAAGCCAGCATCCGGCACAGCACGCAACTGCATGTTACGTACGGCATTGATAGGAGTACCTTGCTTTTCATTGGCAGGACGCCCGCCTACTACGCACTGAATGTCAGGCTTCGGAATTGGCCGTACCTGGAAAGTTTGCGAACCGATAGCATTGCCACCGCTGCTTACACTCAGAGTTACCTCTCGTGCGTTTGGTACTAGCGTCACTTCACCTTTGGCAGAACCTTTGATGGTTGAAGCGCCGGAAGCGGAGAAGCTAGGATCATACTGAGCTCCTAAAGCCGGAACCTGCACACTGAGCTTATTACCGCACTTAAAGTAAAGTGCTTGTACCGAAGCCGATTGTACCTGCATTACCGGTTTAGTTATTGTATAGGGCACAGCTACTTTGAAGGTAGTGTCCCGGCCATTCTGCTTGAAGCGAATAGTGCCGGTCCACTGAGCCTTAGCGTTACCAGAAGCATCAAATGCTCCAGGGCGAGCTGTAAATTCAACTTTTCCTTTACCGGTAGAAGGATCAACGGCCAGAGGCGAACCGTTCAACGTCATAGTTGGCTTAAGGCCGGTAGCCGAAGCTGTCAGGAACAACTCCGCCTTGTACTTAGTACCAGCAGCAACAGTGTTCGACTCAGCACTAGCGAAAGCACCTACTTTATCGAATACGATAATGTTGCCACCAACTTTCGCGGATTGAGCTGCCAAAGCATCTGATTCGTACTTCAGAACTTCTGCTTCTTTCTGCGATAAAGTTGCCAAAGCTGCTACAAGTGGCGTGTTCTCGAAATTCAATTCAGCGAAGTTCTTGGAACGTTGCTCGGGGTCAGTAACCATCGGGTCCTCCTTGGCATCCAGAGCTAACGGGGAAGCGGAAGGAACAAACGTGCGTATGTACGTAGAGTACTCGTTGAGCTTGCCCTTCATCTCGTAAGCAGCACCGTTCTTTTTGCCACCTAGCATAGTGATAGCCACCTTGTCTTCGGCACTCATATTCTTGTACTCGTTCTTGCCTTTCGTGTTTTCCGTGGCCGTTACGAGTTTGTCGCGTACACTGCCCAGATACTCAATCATCTGCTTGGTACGCTCCCGGATTTGTTCACTTTGTTTCAGCACAGCTACATCAGCAGCTTGGTTACGATTTTTTTCAACCTGTGCTTGAATACCTTTTACGGTACCATCATTGGAAGTAGAAACCTTAGCATTGATGCTACTAAGGCTATCATCCAAGAATTTAAATTTCAGCAGAATTGCTGAGTTTACTTGTAAGGCAAGAAGTGCAGTGAGTACTAGGTACATCATGCCTATCATTTTCTGCCTTGGAGTTTCTTTTCCTCCCGCCATCTCGTCTACCTAATTATATAGTGGCCCCGAAAATTTTAATTTGCTGCTATCCTAGCTATTAGCTAGTAGCCCGCATAGCATTTAACATGTTGCCATACACACGGTTCAACGAGTTGAGGTTACCGGTAAGAGCAGCCACTTCGTTTTTGAACTTCTCAGTGTCTTTGCCAGCTTCGGTCATATTCTGCATTGCCTGGCTTAGTGTACCGTAAAACTGGTTCATTGACTTAAGATGCGTGTTAGCATCCTGCAATTCCATTTCATAAACAGCATTCAAAGCACCTAAGTTCTTGGTTACCGTTTGAACCTGTACATGATACTCCTTGGCATCCTTAGTGGCATCCGACATAGCACTCATTGCTTGTGCTGTATTTGCATACGCTTCGTTGATGCGCTCGAGCGAAGTAGCAGCTGAACGCACTTTAGCAGTGTACTCGTCGGTAGCATTTGTTGCGTCACCAAGAGTAGATAGTTGCTGCGTAGTAGTACTCAATCGGTTCAAACCTTGACCTAAAGAAGATATAGCCTCAGGCGTCACGTTGGCATCCTTCAGCATATCATCCAACTTACGGGTTAAGCCTTTGCTATTGCTCTCCTCAACAAACTTGTTGCTGTTGGTTGAAGGATCATATCCCTCAGAAAGCTCTGGGTAAACCAGTGACCAGTCATGCTCTTTCGCTGCGGGCTGAAAGGCACTCAAGAAGAAGATAACGGCCTCCGTCCCTAGACCAACGATTAGCATAACGTCAGCACCTTTCCAGTGCTGAATTTTAAACAAAGCTCCAATGATTACGACTGCGGCCCCAATGCCATAGATTTTGGGCATCAGCACATCATAGAGAAAACTACCGCCTTTAGCTGCCATGTGATTTGATTGTTGGAAAGAAGAGGTTGGTGATTGAATTGAAACGGAAAAGCAAATAGAAATCGTAGCGAGCAAAAACCAACTAGTTTAATTGGCCGTTGGTGCCCATTCCGATCTGGATCATGGCTGTACGGAAGCCAATGAACGAGCGGGATGAATCTTGGTATTCGAAGTTGCGAGTACCTGTTTCTAGGAAATAAGCAATGTCTTTCCAAGAGCCGCCACGTACAACCTTGCGAGGCTCGTTATCATCTGGGTTGGTTGGGTTCATATCCCACACTACAGGTACCGAAGCTTCCATATAGGCGTCATCGCACCACTCAGCCACGTTACCCGACATATCGTACAAACCAAAATCGTTCGGGAAGAAGGCACCAACTGGCGAAGTGTAGGCATAACCATCAGAAGCGTAATCACCACGACCAGGCTTAAAGTTGGCTAGCATACACCCTTTCGAGTTCCGCAAATAAGGCCCTCCCCAAGGATAGGTTGCTAAATCACGACCACCGCGCGCTGCGTATTCCCATTCGGCTTCTGAAGGCAGGCGGAAATTAGGATTTGCTGCAAGACCCACTTCTTCTTGCGCCGCGTTCTTGTGTTTGGTGCGCCAGTTGCAGAAGTACTTGGCTGCAAACCAGTCTACCCCTACTACAGGATAGTCATCGAAAGCTGGGTGAGTATAATAGTACTCCATCAATGGATCGCCCATATGATAGGTAAAGTCACGCACCCATACAGTCGTATCCGGATAAAGCTCCGTCATGACGTACTCTTCTCCTAGCACATCAACTGAGTCCTGCCGAATGGCATTCATGAATTGACGGTATTCATTATTGGTGATTTCGGTTTCGTCCATGTAGAAGCCAGCAATGGTTACTTGCTTATTCATGTTGACCATAGAAGCCGAAATATCCTGGTCTGTTTGGCCCATATGAAACGTACCACCTGGGCAGGGCACCATCCCAAAAGGAACCTCTTGCGGGTTAAACTCGGGCCGGTCCTCTGCCCCAACTAGGTCGCCTTGTGGTCCTTTACCAAAACCACAGCCCCCCAGAATTAATGCCGATATGGCAAAGAGAGGCAATCCGAAAAACTTATTCATGTGAGGAAGTAAAATGACTGTTGAGGCGGCGATACCAGAAGATTACAATTTTTCGAGTTGGCAAATCTAACGAAACTTACGTTCGTGCGCAAACCAAACGCTCAATGCCTTGCATTTGTCTGCGAACTGACAAAACTGCCAGCTAAACGACGAAACGCAAAGAATTAGTGCCTAGTTCCTGGAAATCCTTCCTCCACGTAATCAAGGCATCGAGGTGACCCACCTTAACAAAAAAAGCTTAGAAGCTATATCGGGGCGTACGTATTGCGGGACGTGTAGCCATACTAGGTTTGGGCAGACGATAGGAGAGCATAATCTCGTGCGAGCTAAGAGCCCGCGCATCTTGATTAAATGCAATAAAATCAAAAGCGTACCCAATCCTTAACGCATTGTCTTTTGCAAGCGCTAACCCAGCCATACCTGTGAAAGACTCATCATAGCGGTAGCCTACACCACCCCAGAACTTATCATTGAAAGTGGCACGAACGTTCGCTTCGTAGGAGTTATTTTTAAACGTAAACTTTCCATCATCACCAAACTTTCCAGGTAGCACCATCTTCATCAGTACCGAAGGAGTAACCACAACGGATGAAGATGCTTCAATATTATATCCGACTGTAAAATAAGAGTGGTTTTCACCAATATACCTTGCTGTGTTCTGATAGCTGGTAATATTCCCTTGCTCATCAGTTACAGCGCTTTGAAACTTATATTCTGACCGAAGTAAGTTATTTACGCTCAAACCAGCATATAGAGTTGGGGATTCGTACCACACTCCTACTCCTACGTCAAACTTGTTGTCTGATCCATCAAGAGGAACGCTTGGATCGTTCGCATCGATGTAACGATACACACCTTTTGCGAGGTAGTTGTATACGCCCTGTACTCCAAGACCTAGCTTGCCCTCACCTAACTGAATATGTTTTGAATAAGAGACCTGCGCATTGGTCATTTTAAATTGCGCGATTTCGTCTCTAAAGACATGAAAGCCGATACCACCACCTAATACCTGCACAGGAAATGATCCTGTTAGCATATATGTTTTGGGTTCTCCTCCTGCGTCAAAAGAAGCATTGTAGTTGAGATACTGATAGCGCCCGATTGCTGTTATTTCACCTTGTCCCTTGATGCCTGCATAGGCTGGGTTAAGGTACATACCATTAAAACCATAGTGAGTAAACTGTGGCTGTTGTTGCGCTACCGCAGTGCCTGTAACAACGGTTAACAGGCAGGCGGAAAGTATAGTTACTTTCATATAAACATCTGATTTAAGGTGCGTTACAACTAGGGTGGCTAGATGAGGGACGTTTTCAAATGTATTGTAAAAAACCCTGTGCAACAAATACTAAGTAAAAAACAAATGGGGAAGCAGATTCACTGCTCCCCCATTTGTTTTTCTATACGTTTTGCTTTCCATTCTTGTTTTTTTCCTTGCCAATATCCGGACCGTGATGGTTTCGGATGTAAGCTTCAATGGCACCAGTCATAGAAGGCGCGTTTGGTTGAGGTGCTTCAATGTCCAATTCCAAGCCAGCATCGGTGACTGCTTTTGCGGTAGTAGGCCCAAAAGCAGCTATTCGAGTGCCGTTTTGCTGAAAATCAGGAAAGTTAACAAACAGCGAACTGATACCTGAAGGACTAAAGAAGGCAATACAATCGTATTTAACATCTGTTAAATCGGACAGGTCGCTAGCTACTGTCCGATAGATAACGGCCTCAGTGAACTTAAAATTGTTAGCCCGCATAAATTCGGGGATATCATCTTTTCGAATATCAGAGCATGGGTATAGAAATTTCTCGCTCTTATGCTTCTTGATAACATCAAAAAGATCGGCTGCAGTACGCTGTCCTACAAATAGTTTGCGCTTGCGCAACACTATATATTTCTGCAAATAGTTAGCAGTCTGCTCTGAAATGCAGAAATACTTCATTTCAGCAGGCATTTCCAGCTTAGCTTCCTGACAGATACGAAAGAAATGATCTACAGCATTCCGACTAGTGAAAATGACAGCCGTATGCTCGGAGATATTAACTTTCTCTTTTCGGAAATCCTTATAGGAAACCGGTTGTACCTCGATAAACTCCCGAAAGTCTACTTTGATGCCGTATTTCTCGGCAATAGCAAAATAGGGGGAAACGTCAGTGGTCGGCTTAGGCTGGGTGACAAGGATGCTGGAGATTCGCTTGGCATGACGGCCCGTCCCCGGTTTGTCTTTGCTCTCGGCCATAGGGTAAAGGAAAGGGTAGATCTAACGCAATAAGAGAGTGGCGGCGGCAGCCTGCCTCGACAGTGAAAAGTAGAGGCTTAGTACGTGAAAACGATTAGTTTAAGCAAAATGACCAGAGGAATCACTTCAGTGGTGCAAAGGTAAGAAAACAAATGCAGATTAAAGAGTGAAGTCTTACGATGCAACGTCCGAGCCACCCGGATAACTGTACCAATCAACAGCAAGGAAACTACCCCATTCGAGACCCACAGTACCGCTGCAGGAAGGGTTTGGTTGAGGCCTAAGTACAGTAACATAACCAAGGGCAGAAACAAGCCCAGAAACAAGATAGTGCGAATAAATTCTCGGTACTGCACCAGCACCAATTCGCCTACATCAAAAATATAACTTAACAGTTCTAGGAATAAGTATTTCCCAAGCACGAATCCTGCTATTAGTACAGTATAGAGTAATACTCGGACAACAAGCGCCGACTCTGGAACATCGAAAAGCCGACGTAGGATAACGATGTTCTGAACGTTGGTATGAATAGCAACTAAAAGCAATGCAAACGACAAGGAAAAAATAAGAACTAACAAGATATTAAGCCACGTTACCGTCGGTTTAATCAGGAAGTCTTGTTGAGCTGTAGATCGGCTCCATAGCCCCTCGAATTGGTAGATTCGGGCGAAACCTGGTTGATAAGTAGCCCGAACTCCACCGTACAGCAATCCTATTAGCAGTAAGAAACACAAAAACACATTCTCGCCGGGATGACTACGTACTAATGGTTGCGCTAATGCTTGATTGGGCGCCTTACTGATACTCGCTGCAGTGGTGGTCGTGACTTGACTGTTGGTAAATGAACTTAGATCAGGGGCTGCCTCCGGGTGCCATACACAAAGCAAATGGGTTCTCGCTACATTGTCTGGCGGCAGCAACTTACCAAGATCCAGGGTGTAGGGAGCAGTAGCCGCCGCCGTAAAGACAAGTCGATTATCGAGGAATAAGCTTTGGCCCTCGCGAGCCGTAAAGCTGATAAGGAATAGGTGTGTTGGTTGCAGTGCTATCCATTGATAGTAAGCGTGTGAGGGAGCATGGTAGTCGGGCAAGTACAGAACCAACCGATTTCGGTCGGCATCGTGAATAAGCCAATCGGAAGAAAGACCACTACGCTGCGCAGGCGGCAATGGGTGGTACTCGGCCGCCCACACCGAAGTCAAAGGCCACAACACTAAAAGCAGCACCAGCAAATACCGCCGAACAACCATATGCTCCTCGCCTTTTTTGTTTCTATGGCTCATATGCGGTTCCGCTTCAAATAAGCTAGGACGTCACCCGTTGCTTTTCAGTGGTACGGCTGCGATAAACACCCAAAAATACACTTAGCAGCAGCGAGAAGCCTACGAGCATAGCAATAAGCAAAGTGTTGCCAAGGGAGGAAAAATTAATTACAAACAGAATCACTAACAGATTGAGCAAGCCAAGCAGAATTACAGTACCTATTTGCTGAAAGCCCATAGCAAGAATACGATGGTGCAGATGGTTCTTGTCGGGAGAGAAGGGCGAGCGACCCTCCATCATACGCAGGATGAAAACCCGCAGCGTATCGAAGAGAGGAACGAATAGAATACCAGCGGCAACTGAGGGCGCAGAAGAAGCAAATGGCTGCCCCACCTTTAAACCCATTTCAACAAATTGAATAGTAAGCACTGATACAATGAAGCCGCATACGAGCGAACCTGTGTCACCCATGAAAATACTGGCCCTGTGGAAATTATAGCGCAAGAACCCGATAATTCCCCCCATCAGGCAGACGGACACGAAAACGTAGTTGCTGTAGCCAGGCCCGCCGTAACGCACAAAATAATAGCCGAATGTGCTGACAATGATGATAACAATGCTGCCCGCCAAGCCGTCGAGCCCATCAATTAGGTTGATGGCATTGGTGATACCAACAATTACGACGAACGTAAACGCGTAGCTTATACCTATCGGCAATTCGTGCACGCCTAAAATGCCTTGAAAGCTGGTTAGACGGACATCGGCCATAATCATGACGATACCGGTAGCTAATAGTTGACCGATAAACTTTTTCATTACTGAAATAGTCACCAAGTCATCTTTCAAGCCTACAAAAAACAACACGATACAGCCTGCTAGAAGCTGCTGAATACCATTGCCGAGATCAGCAAAAATGGTGAGAGCCGACATGAAGCCCGCGAAAATCGCCACGCCGCCAAGACGAGGCGTAAGCGACTCATGCACGGTGCGCACATTGGGCGTATCGAGCATGTTTTTGAGGTGGGCGATGTAGATAATGGAAGGCACCGCGAAGAGGGCCACCAAAAATGCCCACAGAAACGACAAACTCAACTGGATTCCGAGAGGATTCATCACGTAACAACTTAAAATAGAAGCACAAGCTGCGTTCAATAAACTACACAGCTACTGCAAAGAAGAACTAACCATGCAGCACGCCCTCGCGGCCGAGTAAGGGGATAGCCGTAAGGTTAGCAGGCACGATAGAGTCCGGCACGAAGATGAATTTCTTGTCGAAAACTTGGGTGTCGCGGTAGTAGCTCACCCAATACTGGTTGTTGAGATGAAACAAATCGGGGTCGATAGGTTCGATAGGCACGGCTGTGCGTGGCTCGACCTCGGTGAAGACGTGCCGTAACGTAGATGTACGGACAGTTTCCCCATCGGGGCGGGAGCCGTAGCCGTTGGAATTGACGATGACGTTGCGAATTGGAAAGGCATTCTCGTTCAGCAAATACACTTGCCAACCGGCTTTACCTTGTTCCGTAGCAGCGGCCTCTTCGGGCACTACAGCCACCGAAACGCCAGCGACTGGTTCAAAATTGATATGCTCCTTCATAAAGTCTTGAATGCCGCTTTACATTTCGATGTGTGGATGTCGCCTACCTTCTTAGAGGGAAGCACTAACACGCTTTTCTGCGAGTTCCGCTTCAAACAAAAGCGCAAGGTGAGGCAGCAAACGGTCCTGAACTTCGGTCATCGGTACCGCCCGGCCTAGCTCCTGCTGAAGTGAGGTTACAGCCTTGTCGGTGATGCCACAAGGGACAATGTGGCCGAAGTACGTGAGGTCGGTATTAACATTGAGTGCAAAGCCGTGCATGGTTACCCACCGGCTACACTTCACACCCAGGGCGCAGATCTTACGCGGATTAAGGGCTCCTTCCTCGAAATCGAGCCAAACTCCGGTAAGGCCAGCAATGCGGCCAGCTTGTATACCGTAATCAGCTAAGGTTTCAATAACAGCCTCTTCTAACAGGCGCAGGTAGCGGTGAATATCGGTAAAGAAGTTGTCGAGGTCGAGGATGGGGTAGCCAACTAATTGGCCAGGGCCATGGTAGGTGATGTCGCCACCACGGTTAATGCGGTGAAACGTGGCGCCGTGAACAACTAATTCATTATCAGTTAGTAATAGATGCTCTGGCTTCCCACTTTTGCCAAGAGTATACACATGCGGGTGTTCGACCAGCAACAGATAATTGGTGGTAGCGGTGGGCGCCATGCCTGCCTCCATTGCTTGACGATTCCGGGTTTTGCAAGCCAGCGTATCAGCAAGCAATTGCTCTTGATAAGCCCAGGCAGCCTCATAAGGCATTAAGCCGAGTCGCTCCACCTGAATCTTCCGGACTTGGCCAGCAAGGGTAGCGGACGTAGCATCCGGGGCAGCAAGCGGCGCTGGTTCCGCGCAATGACTATACGTGTGCATGGCAAAGCAACTAAGGGTACCCAACAAACCAAGGACCGAGCGAAAGCTGCAAGTCGAAAGCAATTTCATTGCTTTAACTCAGGATCAACACCATCTAGTTTCCACGGCCTGAGCGGAAAAGGCGCAAAGTTACTAGATTAAGCGCCAAACTCAATCTGAGTTAGCGACTTCTTCTCTGCTTACCTACTTCGTTTTTGCATGAGCACTAAAGCCCACCAGCTAGGACAAGCCGGCGAGGAGGCTGCTATGGCTTTCTTGAGAAGCCAAGGGTACGAGTTGCTGCACAGAGGCTACCGGTACGGTCGGGCCGAAGTAGACTTGGTGATGCAGTGGGGACAAGAACTATTGGTGTTCGTGGAAGTCAAAACTCGCTCCTCCACCCAATTTGGTTATCCAGAAACCTTTGTTACTGAACGCAAGAAGCAACTCTTCCGGTTAGCTGCCGAACACTTGCAAGAAGAATCAACTTGGTCTGGCGACATTCGTTTCGACATCCTAGCCATTACTCCTGCCGCTGAAGGTTGGCGAATAGAGCATTTCGAGGACGCTTTTTAGTAGGAAATAAGTGAATCACTCGCTCCAACAACGCAGTTGTTAATTAGTGCGACGATTCGTTTTGCCGGGCCGGTCCGTTACAGCATCGCGCCGGTCAAACTTATCTTTCTCGTAGACTAGCACGCCATTGCGGTTATACTCTTTGATAAGAATAGGCTCGGTTACTTCTGGGTCATAGCCTGACTCACCGTACTGATACACATAATGGCTGCGGTTGCGAAAGCCCCAGTATTTGGTCCACTCACCTACTTTCTTACCATTCTCAAAAGTACCCGCCCAGTCCTTCTGGCCATTTTGCTGGTAGCGGAAATAGTCGCCCTCCAGCTTACCATTGACATAAGGTACCACTTCCTTTATCAGCTTATTGTCGGTATCGTAATACGTAACGTTGGCGTCGCGTGGGAAGCCCATCTCGTAGTGAGTTTTGGTAACCAATACGTTGTCTTTAGTAAGCCTCTCCCAACGCAAGTGCTTGGTCCCAACTGCGAAGAAGCCGGTTTCAATCACCTTGCCGCCTTGCAGCTTCTTGTAAGGGCCATGCAGTATTTTATCAGTAGCGGCATTCAACTCGGTGTTGGCTCGAAAGATTTTTCGTTTGCGAGGATTGAAGTAGTAAATAGTAGCGGAGTAAGCATTAGGCGCTTTGAACGTTTTGAGGTAGTAGAATATCTCCACCACCTGGTTCTTGCCTTTCGGTCCTGACTTCGTGTAGCCTTTTTTGATCCGCTCGCCTAGGAAGATGTTTTTCTTCTTTTTGGTTTTGCGCAGCTCGGCCCTCTCTTTGTCTTTGGCCGCTTTCTCTTGCGCTTTCGTAAGCGCCGCCACCTTCTTCGGATCTAAGGAAGGCGTTTTGGTGGTATCGCCGGAAGTAGTGAGCGTGTCAGCAAAAGCTACAGTGGGCACCTCCGTGCGGCTATCAAACGATACTGTTTTCTTGGAGCAGGCTCCTAAGCTGCTCAACAATAGTAGTGAGATGTACAGATAGGACAGGCGCATGGGAACAAGTACAAACAGTTTTCGCAGCATCAAACGCAAAGATATAGGGATTTGGTACCCGGCTTAAGTGCCGTTTGCTCGCAGCTTGCAATTGCTTGTAGCTTAGTAACTAGCGAAAACGGAATCAGCCAGCGGTCAAAACAAACCCCGACAACTTAGAGCTGTCGGGGTTTTATACCATCTTAAACTTCTACTACTTTTTTAAACTACTCCACAGCCAATAAATCGGCGCTACGTTTCACAAAAGCGGTTAGTGCCTCTCCTTTCAGCATGTTCTGCGCCAGCAAAGCTAAGTCAAAAGCTTGGCGAGCCAGCTTCTGGCCTGCTTCACCTTCTGCTTTTAGCACGCGTTGTGCTACTGGGTGATTAGCATTCACGCTCACGGTGTAGCTATCAGGCAGGCTGCCGAACATTTGCATACCACCGCCACCGCCGGTGCGCTGCATATCCTTCATGCGGCGCATAAATTCGGGCAGCGTGATAACTACGGGCGCATCTTGCGGCGAGAGAGAGGCTACCTGCACCTGCATATGCTCGTTGCTGATAGCTGTCTTGAACACCTCCTGCAACTTGGTTTTCTCGTCGTCGCTGAGCACACTTTCGGTTTGCTCGTCTTTCTCGATGAGCTTGCTGATGGTATCAGCATCTACGCGCTTGAAAGAAATTTTCTCTAGCTTCTGCTCTAGCTGGCCGATGAAGTGCGAGTCTAGCACGGTTTCCAGCTTCAGCACATCGTAGCCACGATCTTGGGCGGCTTGCACGAAAGCATGCTGCGCTTCGGCGTCGGTGGTGTAGAGCACCACGGTCTGCTCGTTTTTATCTTTCTGGTTGGCTTGCACAAACTCCTGGTACTCGGAGAGCGTGAAGTATTTGCCAGCTACATTTTGTACCAGTGCAAAGTCTTTGGCTTTTTCGTAAAACTTCTCGTCCGACAACATGCCGTACTTCACGAACAAGCCAATGTCCGACCACTTTTCCTCGAAGCCCGTGCGGTCCTTGCGGTACAACTCGGCTAGCTTGTCGGCTACCTTCTTAGTGATGTAGCTGTTAATTTTGCGGACGTTGCTATCGGCTTGCAAGAAGCTACGCGACACGTTCAGTGGAATGTCCGGCGAGTCGATGACGCCGTGCAGCAGCATCAGGAACTCGGGCACCACATCCTTCACTTCGTCGGTGATAAACACCTGGCGCGAATAGAGCTGGATTTTGTTGCGCTGAAATTGCAACTCATCTTTCACTTTCGGGAAGTAAAGAATGCCCGTCAGGTTGAAAGGATAATCGACGTTGAGATGAATCCAGAACAGCGGCGGCTCCGAGAAGGGGTACAGTTCCTGGTAGAACTTGACGTAATCTTCGTCGGTGAGGTCGGCGGGCTGTTTGGTCCAGATAGGCTGCGTCTGGTTGATTACCTGACCTTCGAACTCGATTTCGATGGGCAGGAATTTGCAGTACTTAGTTAAGATACTGCGCAGGCGGGCTTCCTCCAGAAACTCGTCGGAATCTTCGGCAACGTGCAATACTACGTCGGTGCCGCGCTCGGCTTTGGCGTGCTCCTCAGTGGGCTCGTCGAGCGTGAATTCGGTGCTACCGTCGCAGATCCAATGTGCGGTTAGAGTATCCTCTTTGTACGATTTCGACCAGATTTCAACTTCCTTGGCTACCATAAAAGCCGAGTAGAAGCCGAGACCAAATTGCCCGATAATCTGGTCTTTGGCCGCTGCATCTTTCTCTTTGTACTTCTCCACAAATTCCGTGGCGCCGGAGAAAGCAATCTGGTTGATATATTTTTTAATCTCTTCGGCCGTCATACCCAGGCCGCGGTCCGATACCGTGATTTTGCGGGCTTCCTTATCAACAGTTACGCGCACCTTTAGCTCGCCCAACTCTCCTTTGAACTCGCCTAGTTGCCCTAAGCTTTTCAGCTTCTGAGTGGCATCTACGGCATTACTGACCAATTCCCGAAGGAAGATTTCGTGGTCGGAGTAAAGAAATTTCTTGATGATCGGGAAAATATTCTCGGTATGAATCGAGATACTGCCTTTCTCTTGCATGGCACGTTGGCTGTAAGGTTTATACTCTAGAATCCGGACGATATGCCAGCCTCCAAACAAAGCTGACTCGTGGGCTGCTCGTTTCAAAACCTATTCCACCCCGCCACAATTGCCAAATTGGCAGCGCTCTACGACTAGCTTACAATCCGCTGAACCTGACATACAGGTGTTAGTCTCCTGTTTGTGCTCGCCAAAACGAGGCTTCAACACTACTAGGTGAATTACTTTACTCTAGCAGGTTGCGTACTGTCCTGCCTGATGCCAGGTGGTATGAGCAATGTGCCATTCAAGCTCCATGGCGCGCATTAGCGTAGCCGAACCCGTCAGCCAGTCAAGAGCTGTAGAAGTGTCCGAAAAGAATTGAATGTTGGCTTTTACGTATCGCTGACCATCACTGATAACATTCTCGACTATCAGCTGATTATGGACATCACCGGGCAAAACCAAAGCGAGATGACGCAGTTTTAAATGTTCGGCGCACGGCAGCCACAATTCACTTAACCAAGCCTGCTCATCAAGGCCTAGCGGAGGCAAACTTGCCGAATCAACCAACCATCGGTTAGCTCCTTGCTCCAAGGAAAAGTGCATCAATTCCTCGAAAGCCAACTGAAATTTAGATAACGATATTGGACCGTGCCACGCCCACCGCAGCAAGCGCAACTTAGGATAGAATTGGATACAAATAGAATCGAAGATACGGATCATAAGCAGCCAGCAGCTGCATAACATAAGCACCACTAGTTGCTTCAAAATTACTGTTGAGGTAGAAAGTAATAGTACTTTTTCGCTATACTGAATTATATGACGACGAACGCGGCTCTCAAAGCGCTGGAACTTCGCGTTGCTCTGTATGCTACTGAAATTTCAAGCCTAGGCGTACGCATGGCGCTAGGTGCATTCTTGCCTTTTCCTAAACCTCAACAGCAGCGCCTGCTATAAAAGCGTGGCAAATGGTGGCTGTCAGTAGTTGAATGAATTATCTTTAACTGGAAAAGCGAGGTATCGAACGCAGATTTTCCTCTCAGACAAACAGCGTTTCGTAGAGGCTTGCTGGGCGCTTAGGCGTGGGCCGTATGGCAGAGGCAACGTGACGGAGCAAACGAGCGGCAAAGGTTTTCATGGCAGAACAAACAAGTGGAAAACTATGCCGCAAAGGTCGAGTGCACTTGTTGCCAGCACATTGCCCAGCAATTATGCTTTCATTAAGTCCACATCAACTTTCTCGACTGTTTTTGACTGGTACTGAATCAAGTTTGAATTTACAGTGTACCTTTACTCGTCTTCGACACATTGTTGCATATGCAAGCTTTTCGGTCCCGGCTGGCTTTGGTGCTGCTGCTCTGCTTTACGCGGGTGCTGCTGCCAGAGGCATGGATTCTGGATTTGCATGCTCACCGGCACACCACCAAGGAGCCGACGCAGGTTCCGGGTGCCCTAAAAGATAAAAAGGTGCTGAGTGCTAAACACCTGCACTGCGACGTCGACCACTTTTACCAAATGCCCTTCCAGCCGGCCCCGCCGCTGGAGCTACCGCTACTTTTTGCAGCGTATGCACCCACCAGCTCTGAGTTAAGTGCTTCAGTGTGGTTGTCGGCTATGCTCGCCACAGCTGACTTGCGCGGCCCACCTCGCTGGAGCTAAGCTTACAGGGCTGCCCGTAGCACTTTTGTGCTTTTCTAGGAACGAAGTACAGGTTCGTATTTGCTTTGCTTGTGGCAACACGGAGAGTACAGCGGCCAGTTTATTTTTCGCCAGCTCTCTTGTTCACGCCTTCTAGATTTCCGAATGGGCGCACTAGGAGCGGGACGGTGAAAATTCGACTGATACACTTACTAAAGTGTAGCCTGGCTTTCCTGCCAATTGCTCGCGGAGTGTACGATTGCTGAGCGGGCGCGTGACCAGCTAGGCGGTGCGGGCAGACTTGCTGAGTGCACGGTGCTGCTCGAAACGCAGCAAGCCACCTAAACCACCGTCCGCAATTTTCATTCTCCTCCTTGCATAGGGTTCAACAACGCGCAAGCTGGGCTCCACCGAGTGTTCTTGAAGCGGGCCGTAGTGCGCAAAGCTTAAGTGCGCCCCGATGCCATTGCCTTGCACGGGCTCCTCGCACACGGCAAAACCGAGTAACGTTCTCAGCTACAGTCAAGTAAGTTGCGTGTGGTGCTAGCCTGTTCTTCACGCTCCATCCTCGGCTTAAAACAGCCTTACGAGGCTGGCTGCAAACAGCTCGGTGCCATCTTCTAGTTTGATTTCAAAGAAATAAGAGGAAAGTTCTGGTCATCGGCTAGAGCCTTCTTTATTGTAAAGTGCGCATCCAGACATCTCATTCTCCGTTCATTTCAGCCTTCCTTCTTTGCTGTATGTTTCGTTATTCTTTGCTTTCTGCTTGTCTATTGTTGGGGGCCGGGAGCGTATTAGCCCAAACGGCCTCTACTCGCCCGGCTCGTGTGGCTCCAGTAGCTATTCCGCCTACCACGGGGCGCGTAACGGACGCTGCTTCTGGTGAGGCCTTACCCGGCGCCACTATTTACTTTCCTGACCTCAAACGTGCCACTGCCACCACGGCCGACGGCAGCTTTCAGTTTGCAGCGTTGCCCCGCGGACGGTTTCTGATGCAGGTGCGCTTTGTAGGCTACACCACAGTGGTGCGCACAGTAGCTACTGGCACGGGCCAGCCGCTGACCATAGCGTTGGCACCAGCCGCCACCGAGATTGGGCAGGTAGTGGTAACGGGAGTGTCGGCTAGCACGGAAATGCGCCGCTCGCCGGTGCCAACCACGGTAGTAGACCAAACGCGGCTGCGCCAAACGGCTGCAACCAACGCCGTGGATGCCATTGCCCACACGCCCGGCCTAAGTCAGATTACGACCGGAGCAGCCATCAGCAAACCAGTTATCCGGGGGTTGGGCTCGAACCGACTGGTGACACTCAACAACGGCGCCAAGCAGGAAGGCCAGCAGTGGGGCGACGAACACGGCATTGAAATCGACGAGTACAGCATCGACCGGGTGGAAATTATCAAAGGGCCCGGCAGCCTACTGTACGGCTCCGATGGGCTGGCCGGCGTTATCAACTTTCTGCCTCCCGAGCCAGTAAACGATGGCCGCATCGTGGGTTCGGTAGCCACCAACTACCAAACCAACAACCATTTGCAAGGCTATTCGCTGATGAACGCCGGCAACTTGAACGGGCTGAACTGGATGGTGCGGGGCACGGGCAAACTAGCCGGCAACTACCGCAACCGCTACGACGGGCGCGTGTACAACTCGGGGTTTCGGGAATTGGACGGTAGCGGCTACGTGGGCGTCAACAAAAGCTGGGGCTATTCTCATCTCACTTTCAATTCCTTCAACCAGGAACTCGGATTGGTGGAAGGCGACCGGGATTCAGTGACGGGGCGCTTTCTAAAGCAGGTGGCTATTGGAGGAGACCCTGATAACCTAGTGGGACTACCCGTGACGGACGCTGATTTGCGGGGCTACGGCACTGCGGTGCCCCGCCAGCAGATCAACCACCTGCGCATCGGCACCGACAACAGCTTTATTCTGGGGCATAGCCGCCTGACCCTGAATGTAGGCGTACAGCAAAACCTGCGGCGTGAGTTCGGCAATCCTGCCGATGGGGAAGAAAACTCCTTGTTCTTTCAGTTGCGCACCGTGGACTACGCCGCGAGGTATTTTCTGCCGGAAATGAAGGGCTGGCAAACCACGCTGGGCGTGAGCGGAATGCGCCAGGAAAACCAGAACAAGGGCATAGAATTCCTGATTCCGGCCTACCAACTGACCGATGGTGGTGTGTTTAGTCTCACCAAAAAAACCTTCGGCAAGCTGGATCTGAGCGGGGGCCTACGCTACGATTTACGCCGCATTACGGCCGACCAACTGTTGCTCGATCAGAATGAGCGGCCCGCTTCCAGCGGCGAGGAGAAGTTTCCAGGGTTTCAGAGCACGTTCCGCAACGTAAGCGGCAGCGTGGGGGGGGCGTTCAGCGCCACCGATAAACTGGTGCTGAAAGCGAATATAGCGCGCGGCTTTCGGGCGCCCAACATTGCGGAGCTAGGCTCCAACGGCCAGCACGAGGGCACGATTCGCTATGAAATTGGCGAGCCCAACCTGAAAGCCGAAACCAGCTTGCAGGTGGATGGTGGCCTAAGCTACACCTCCGACCACGTGGGTCTTTCCCTTGATGCGTTCCGCAACGGCATCAACAACTACATCTTCCCCGCGAAGCTGCTCGACGCCAGCGGCAGCACCGACTCGGTGGCCACCACCGGCGACCCAGTGTTTCGCTATGGGCAAGGCAATGCCCGCCTCGCCGGCGGCGAAGTAACCCTCGACCTCCACCCCCACCCCCTCGACTGGCTGCACTTCGAAAACTCGTTTTCCATGGTGCGGGCTATTCAGTTCGATCAACCGGCTGGCCAGAAATACTTGCCTTTCATTCCGGCCGACCGGCTACAGTCGGAGCTGCGGGTGAACTTTCGGAAGGTGGGCAAGTCGCGCTTGCGCAACCTGTATGCCCGCGGTAGTGTGGAGCACACTTTCGCGCAGAACCGGGTTTTCTCGGCCTTCGAGACGGAAACTCCTACACCCGAATATACGCTGGTGAATTTAGGCGTGGGCTCCGACGTGACGAATGGCAAAGACAGAACCGTGTTTTCGCTGTATCTGACGGCCAACAACTTGTTCGACGTGGGGTATCAAAGCCACTTAAGCCGGCTGAAGTACGCGGCTTATAACCCAAGCAATGGCCGTACGGGCGTCTTCAACCAGGGACGCAATGTGAGCGTGCGGCTGGTAGTACCGTTGAGTTTTAAGTAGATTTCAGGTAGCTAGCAAAGTACTAGCTCGTACCCGGTAGTTGAACGCCCTTGTGCAGTTCTGCGGTTTTACATTGCAAGACCTGCGTGAAAATCTTGATTACTTATGGCCCACAACCACCACGGACACGACCATCATCACCATCACCATGCGCCACCAGCTGAATTCAGCCGGGCGTTTGGCTGGGGAATTACGCTGAATCTGCTATTTGTAGCGGGCGAAACGGCGGGGGGCCTGTGGGCGAATTCGTCGGCACTACTTTCCGATGCGGGCCACAACCTGAGCGACGTGCTTAGTTTGGCGCTGGCCTGGGGCGCCACGTGGCTGGTCAAGCGTCGGGCTACGGAGCGCTACACCTACGGCTATAAGGGCGCTACCATTCAGGCGGCGCTGCTTAATACGGCCCTGCTGTACTTGGCCCTTGGCTTTATTCTCTGGGATACGCTCGACCACTTACGGCATCCCACGCCCGTCAACGGCACCATTGTTATGGCGCTGGCCGGCTTGGGTATTCTTGTCAACGGGTTTACAGCCTGGCTATTTAGCAGCGGGCAGAAGGGCGACGTGAACGTGCGCGGCGCGTATCTGCACATGCTCACCGATATGCTCGTGTCGGTGGGCGTGGTGGTGGGTGGAGCGCTGGTATACTTCACGGGCTGGCAGTGGCTCGACCCGGCCATCAGCTTCGTGATTCTGGGCGTGGTGGGGTACAGCTCGTGGGGCTTGCTGCGCGAAACGGTGCAAATGGCCTTGCAAGCCGCTCCGGAAAGCATTGATATAGCGGCGGTGCGGCAGTTTCTGCTAACTCGCCCCGGCGTGGTGGGCGTCCATGATTTGCACGTTTGGCCCCTAAGCACGCAGGATACCGCCCTGACTGCGCATTTAGTACGCCCCAACGGGGGCAACAGCAATCAGTTTCTCGGCCAACTTCAGCACGACTTACTACACGAATTCAATATCAGCCACTGCACCGTGCAGCTAGAAGACGTAGCACCCGCTATGGGCGCCCACGGCTGCTGCGACGAACTACAGACCCAGAAATCTAAACAGAGAGTTTAGTTCTAGATAAGCGCAACTGATTGTTTGTTCAATCTTAATCTTCGTTTCGCAGCACGATACTCACCCAAAAAACCACTATTCAGGTCAACTTAAAATCTATACTGCTTGCTTCTGCAAGCTCACTGAGGCAGGCGCGCCAGGAGTTCGAGGCAGGCCCGGCCGTTGTGATACGGGCACTTCCAGAAGCCTGCCTTGTCTTCGCCGGGCATGGCGGTGAGGTCCTCATTCACCCCCCAGAGCCATTCGCCAGATTTATAGTCTAAAATGTGTTGTTCGGTGAAATTCCAGACCCCCAAGAACAAGTCGTAGAAATACTGGCTCCCACTTACTTGGTAGGCATTTAGGAAGCCAACCATCGCCTCCGCCTGCACCCACCAGTGCTTCTCTGGAATCCAGTGGTTTAGGGCCGGGTCGAATTCGTAGTTGAGGCCACCCGTGGCATCTAGGCCGCGGGCGGCGGCAGTGGCCATATCCACCGCCACTTGCCGAAACTGATGAATCAAGGGTTCATCACCGAGCACCTCGGCCGCCTCCAACAACAGCCAGGAAGCTTCTATATCGTGGCCGAAAGAAACAACCGTGGATTTAACCTGCCATTGCTCGTCCAGAAACAGGTGCAGATGGTGCGTAACCGGATTGATTAGGTGCTCGGCAAACACCGCCAGCAACTTCCGAATTTGCGTCTGCAAGAGGGCGTCGGGCCAGTGCCGATACAAATTGGTGTAAGCCTCCAGCACGTGGAGGTGGGTGTTCATGGTTTTCTTTTCGTTGGCGTCCTTGTCGCTCAGGCGCAAGTCGGCCACCGGGCCCCAGTTGCGCGCCAGTGCCTCTAGATACCCGCCGTGCTCCTGGTCGAAGCTGTACGTCTCGATGGTGTGAAACAGGGCTTGCGCATACGTTAGCGCACGCTCGTTGCCGCTAGCAGCATAATATTCAACCAAGCCATACAGGGTGAAGGCCAGGGCGTACATCTGCTTCTTGGTATCGAGCGGGGCCCCCAGGTAATCTACCGACCAATACACGCCTCCGTGCTCGGAGTCGATGAAATGCTGCTCTATGTACTCGAAGGCTCGGGTAGCCAACACCAACGATTCGGGGCGTGGCTCGTGGCGATACGCCGCCGAAAACGTCCACAGAATTCGGGCGTTTAGCACCGAGCCTTTCGGGGCTTGCGCTACTACTTCGTTTTCTGCCGTTAGCTGCCCATAGAAGCCGCCGTGCGCCTCATCGGGCATATAGGTGCTCCAATACGAGAGTATCCGGTCGAGTTCCTGCTTGAAAACTTGCCCCTGTTGCATACCAGCCTAAACGGACTTTAGTGCTTGTTGACTGTGTTTGCCAGTGGAACTGTTGCTAGCTCGCCTACTGCTTTGTTGCGGTTGATCAGGTCTTGAATGGCTTCCACCGAAGAACTCGAGGTGAACTTGTCGGCGGGGGTGTGCTGCACGTAATCGAGCAGCTTTTCCACCGTGGAGGTAGCTACGTGCATGCGCGTATCGGAGGAGCCGTAGTAGATAAACACCTGGCCGTCTTCGTCAATAATCCAGCCGTTGCTGAACACCACGTTCGACACGTCACCAATACGCTCATCAACTTCCGGAGCCAGGAAATACCCGCCGGGCTTGTGCGTAATGCGCGTGAGGTCGTGTAAGTCGGTGAGAAACAGGTACAGCACGTAGCGCAGCCCAGCGGCGGTATTGCGCACGCCGTGGGCCAGATGCAGCCAGCCTTTCTCGGTTTTGATGGGCGCCGGCCCGAGGCCGTTTTTCACCTCGTACACCGTGTGGTACTGCTTCCGGTCGATCAGTACTTCCTCGAGCACCTCGGCGTGCTCAATGGCCTCCGACAAGCCGAAACCAATGCCCCCGCCGGAACCGGCTTCAATAAAGCCATCCTGCGGGCGGGTGTAGAATGCGTAGTTGCCGTTCACAAATTCGGCGTGCAGCACCACATTGCGCTGCTGCGCCGAGTTGGTTTTCAGATCGGCAAGCCGCTCCCAGGTTACGAGGTCTTTGGTGCGGGCAATGCCGCAGCTAGCCACGGCCGCCGACTGGTCGGCTTCGGGCGCCGTGGGGTCGCGCCGCTCGGTGCAGAACGTGCCGTAGATCCAGCCGTCTTCGTGGGTGGTTAGGCGCATGTCGTACACGTTGGTGTCGGGCTCGTCGGTTTCGGGCAGGGCAATAGGGTACTCCCAGAAACGGAAGTTGTCGATGCCGTTGGCGCTTTCGGCCACCGCGAAAAACGACTTGCGGTCCGCTCCTTCCACCCGCGCCACTAGCACGTACTTGTCGTGCCACTTCATGGCCCCAGAGTTGAACACGGCATTCATCCCAATCCGCTCTAACAGGAAAGGGTTGGTTTGCGGATTGAGGTCGTAGCGCCAAGTAAGAGGCACGTGGGCCGCCGTAAGAATAGGAAACTCGTATCGGTCGTAGATGCCGTTGCCGCCGAGTTCTTGCCTGGAGTTGGGGCGCGCCAGTAGCGCTTCTTGCGTGGATTGGAGGGCGAGCAGCCGCTCGTGGAAGGAAGGCGTCATGGGCTTTGCATTAGGAACCCTACTACAGCGGGCGTTGCTTGTGCAGATTTAGGTACGCTTAGGCCGCTGAATTTTGTACGACCAGAAAATTGGAAGGGAGTTGGTAGGGATTAGATGAAGAGGCTGAACAGGCGCTGACAGGAAAACTGCTCCGCCGAATTCCCAACGGCAAAGCAGTTGAAGGTCGATAACTTGTAGTTGTCATCGGCCCTCAGCCTACCGCTCCCCAAGCAGCAGACCTTCCCAAAAGCATAGTTCAGCACATCAATAATCCTGGAGTTTGTCCCACCACGTTTTTTTGAGAATTGTAATCACCACCAGCAGCAGCAGTACCGTGACCAGTAGCGGCAGCTTCTGCATCAAGATCAGGTACATGGGCAGGATGGTGAGGCAGAGCTGGGCAACAATGCCCAGCACCACGTTGAACATATTGAGTTTGAAGTTGCGGTTGGGCTGAAACGACGGGTCCTCGGCCAGCACCATTTCGTTGATGGGACCCCAGAAACCCCAGGGCCGCACGTTTTTATAGAACGCCTTCAGCACGGCCAGCTCGGTGGGCGGCGAGGCGTAGGTGCCAATAACCGACCCGGCCAACGAGAGCAGAAACAGCACCGGGAAGTAGTACAGAAACTCGATGCCTTCGAAAAACCGAGTGAAAATCAGGGCCGACACAATGCCAGTTAGCATGCCCCAGAAAAAGCCCGTGGCATTGAACCGCCACCAGTGCCACTTCAGCACGTTGGAGGCAATGTAGCCGCCATACAGCGCCGACACTATCCACTGCAACACGCTGTTCACGTCTTTGGCCAGAAAGCCGAGCAGCACCCCCACGGCCACTACCACCACGCCCACCACATAGTTCAGCGAAATGATTTGCTTGGTGTTGGCGTTGGGGTTGATGTACTTCAGGTAGATGTCGTTGACGATGTAGGCCTGCGCCGCATTCACGGTGCCGCTGAACGTGCCCATGAAGGCGCCGAGCAACCCCGTTAGCACCAGCCCAAGCAAGCCAGTAGGCAGGAAGTTGTTGATGGCCACCGGCAAAATCCGCTCGAAGTCGGTGGTGCCCTCCGGCCCCTTGATGTTCATCTGGTTGTAGTAAAGCAGGCCCAGCACCGTCAGACCAATGACCAGCGAGTAGCGGATGGGCAGCAGCACGATGGACACGAAACCGCTCATTTTGCTGGCTTCCTCGGGCGAGCGGGTCGAGAGAATCTTCTGCATGTCGTAGTTGGGCGCGGGCCCAGCCAGCGAGGCAAATATTCCCTTGAAGACCATCATCATGAAGAAGACACCAAACAGTGAGTAGCCGTCCGCCTTGATTTTCTGATTGATTTCGGTGATGATGCCCGACCAGTCAAGTTCCAGCTTCGAGCCGAAAAACGGACTGTACCACCCGGCCGGCACAGCAAGCGTTTTGCCCTGCAAATTCGACCACGCAATAAAGCCAATCGACAAGCACGCCACCGTCATAATGGCGTACTTAATCATGTCGCCGAGCACGATGCTGTGCATGCCACCCAGAATGGAGTAGAACATGGCGAACAGCGTGAAAATGATGCCGTACACGTGCGGCACGTATTGCGACGCCACCGCGAAAGGCACGTATCCTTGCACCAGTTCCCAGGGCACGAAAATTTCAATGAACTTGCCCAACCCCACAAAGCCGTAGGCCAGGAACCCGAGGCAACTCAGCAAGGCAAACGTAATAACCACTTTGTGCGAAGCGCCCACGCCCGGCCCCGTATTGCCGAAGCGCGTAGCCAGCCATTCGGCCCCAGTAGCGGCGTTGGAACGGCGCAGCCAGCGCGAGAGGTACATCATCAGAAACACTTGGTTGAACACCGGCCAGAGCCAGGGAATCCAGATGCTTTTCAGGCCATACACGAAGCACAAGCTCACCATCCACATCGTGCCGCTGATATCGAACATATCCGACGCGTCGCTCAACCCAAGCTTATACCAAGCTAGACTTTTGCCGCCGAGCAGGTAGCTGTCTTTGTTTTCACGGGCTTTCTTGCGGTACCACAAGCCAACCCCAACAGTGGTAAGGAGATAAGCAACAATAATGAGTACGTCGAGTAGGCGTAATTTCATTTAACGGGAGAGAAGGCGGGAATTGAGGGAGCGAGAAGAGAGCGAATTCAAGTGGGCTGCGGTTGTTGCTCGGCTTGATCTAGTGGTCTACTCCTAGTTGCGGCAGGCATTCAAGGGCGAAAGGCGGTTTTGGAAGAGGGGCCTGGTCTTGGCCGTGGCTTTAGGGAAGTACCACGTGCCATTAGGAGTTCAACCAAAACTAGTGCGGATGCTGGCATCCGACCAGTTGTTTCGTCTTCCGGATTTATTCTGTCTGCGCCATCACCATCGAAGTAGACAACACCATCTGATACCTTCAAATGTAGCCGCGAACCTGCTCACTTAGTAATGATATATTAACCTTCTCTGGTACTTAATTAGCCTGTCGGTAAGCCCTGATAAAACAAATTTACTTTTTTGACATTGTGTATGCATTAAATTTGATAGCCTCGTATACAAGAGTCTAATACTATTTTAACATTTGCAGCGGCGTTTAATCACCACTCCCTATCTAGCTCTCGCCATGCGTCAGAACTTAATGCGCGAAATCACTCCGCTCACCCAGAGCGACTGTTTCACTTTATTTTCGCGCGTAAAAAAGGAGTTCAACTTCCCCTTGCACTACCACGACGAGTTCGAACTGAACCTGATTATCGACGCGCCCGGCGCCAAGCGCATAGTAGGCGACCATATTGAGGTGATTGACGACCTGGAATTGGTGCTGGTGGGCTCCAACTTGGGGCACGCTTGGTTTACGCACCAATGCCAAAGCCAGGAAATCCGGGAGGTGACGATTCAGTTTCACAAAGACCTGCTAGAGGACCGGCTCCTGCACCGCAACCAGCTCAGCTTTATCCGGAAGATGCTGGAGAATGCCCAACGCGGTATACTGTTCTCCCGCGAAACCACGGAGCGGCTGCGCGAGCGGCTTCAGTCACTGGAGCAGAAAACCGGCTTCGACTCGGTGCTGGAACTGCTTTCCATTCTGCACGACCTTTCCACCTCGCGCAACATGCGCATCCTCTCCGACTCCACCTTCAACAGCGAGCAGTTCAACTACAATAGCCGCCGCCTCGAGAAGGTGTTCGAGTTTATGAATGCCAACTACAGCCGGCAGATTACGCTGGCCGAAGTAGCCAAGCTAGCCAACATGCCTGAGGTGTCGTTTAGCCGCTTTATCAAGAAACGCATCGGGAGCACCTTCATCGATAGTCTCAACGAAATCCGGCTGGGCCATGCCACGCGCATGCTTATCGATACCACCCACAACGTGGCGGAAGTGGCGTATAAGTGCGGCTTCAACAACATTTCCAACTTCAACCGCATCTTCAAGAAGAAGAAAGGCTACACACCGCGGGAGTTTCGCCAGAGCTTCTCCGGCACCCGCATTTTCATCTAAGCCCGTGGCCTGCCCAACTAGCTGCATTACCCTGTTTCCGGCTCACTACTCCACGTCCGTTGTAGCAGGACAAGGCGACTGGTCGTGAATAGCTGTAATCTGAAGCCCTAGCAAGTACGGGCTCCGAAACTGCTCGTAAAGATCGGCGAATAGCTCGTTTAGCTCGGTGGTCTCTGTTGGCAAGTGGTGGTTCACTTGTCGGGTTTCGACTATGCGCCCAAGCTCAACCTCTGCAATAGTGAGTTGGCAGCAAACCGTGTACTGTGGCTCCTTTTTCATAGCGTAGAAGGAAGGATGAGGACGGTAACAGAAATACAAAACTAATATTATTGGCAAACAATCCAAGTATTTTAGTATATATTCTTGCTAATAAACCCTCTCCACAACATGAAGCATGATTTTACACTCTCCAACTTCGCAGTGGGGCTACCAAGGTGCGCTATCTAACTTAAGGGACACTCTTAAACGATCCGGCTTCTACCTTGCTCTAAACTCACTTAGGCATAAGTGAATTCGTTGGTTGCCGCTTTTCGATATTATGCGTAAAGTGCTCCTGATAATCTCGTCATCTTTCACTTTCTCCCCTTCCCTCCCATGTCCGTCGCCAAGTCCCCTTCGCCTCCCCCCAAGACTGCCGCCTTGCTTAGCGCAGTGGTGATTGTGGCTTCTCTGGGTTACTTCGTTGACATCTACGACTTGGTACTGTTCAGTATTGTGCGGGTGGAAAGCCTCAAGGACATAGGCGTTACGGAACCAGCGGCCATTACGGAGCAAGGCCAATACCTGCTCAGTATGCAAATGGGCGGCATGCTGCTGGGCGGAATCCTGTGGGGAATTTTAGGCGACAAACGAGGACGGCTGTCGGTGTTGTTCGGTTCTATCCTGATGTATTCGTTGGCCAACATTGCCAACGGCTTCGTGCAGACCATCGACCAATACGCTTGGCTACGGCTAATTGCTGGCATAGGATTGGCCGGCGAACTGGGCGCGGGCATCACGCTGGTAGCGGAGAGTCTGCCCAAAGAGAAGCGCGGCTACGGCACCATGATAGTAGCCTCGGTGGGCGTGTCGGGAGCGATGGTGGCGTATGGGGTGGGGCAATATTTCGGCTGGCGCAACGCTTACTTTATTGGAGGTGGCCTCGGTTTGGCGCTGCTGGCCCTGCGGGCGGGCGTGTTCGAGTCGGGTATGTTCGAGCAGGCCAAGCGTGAAGGAGTAGAACGAGGTAATTTCGCCAGCCTCTTCACCAACGGTCCCCGGCTGGCCAAATACATTCGCTGCCTGTTTCTGGGCGTGCCGTTCTGGTTTTTGGTTGGCATTCTGATAACGATGGCCCCGGAGTTCGGCCAGGAATTTGGCGTGCGAGGGGCCGTAACGGGCGGCCTGAGCATCTTCTGGTGTTACTTCGGCCTCACCCTGGGCGATTTTACTAGCGGCGCCCTCAGCCAGCTTTTCAAGAGCCGGAACCGAACCTTGCAGTTGTTTATTGCCGCCTGCGCCGCCATGGTGGGCGTGTACCTATATGGGCTGCACGGTGCCAGCACCACCATGTTTTACCTCGTTTGCTTCCTAATCGGCTACGCAGGAGGCTTCTGGGCTTTGTTCGTGACGGTTTCGGCCGAGCAGTTTGGCACCAACCTGCGCTCCACGGTAGCAACTACGGCGCCCAACTTTGCGCGGGGGGCCATTGTGCTAATCAACCCGGCTTTTTCGGCCCTGAAGCCCACGCTGGGCATCACGGGGGCAGCCGCCGTTATTGGAGCCGTGACGCTGCTCTTAGCTTTTTTCAGCGCCAGCACCTTACCCGAAAGCTATGGCAAGGACCTCGACTATATCGAGGAATAAAGCTAAGAAATCTAACTTTGGTGCCAGCAGGCCGTATCAGAACGGAATTCAACCTTAAGTCCGTCATGAAAAATATCCTCGCCATTTTCGCCTTTGCAGTTGGTATCGTGAGCAGTCATAGTGGCCAGGCTCAAACTACAACCGCAGCAGATTCCGCCCAAATACGGCTGGAGCAACAAAAGCAGCGCGCTGCCGAAGCCAAATCCACGCTAGATGCCCAGAAACAGCAAACTGCCTCTTCGCGCAAGAGCGTAGATGCGTCGGAAAATCAGCTCAAGGACCAGAAGAACGCTATGCGTGAGCAGAAGCGGCAGATGAAAGAGCAAAAGGTGGAGCTAAACCGCCAAAAGGACGCAGCCAAAGAAGCTAAGCGCCAGGAAAAACTGGCCAAGCAAACAGCTAGCGAAGAGAAGCGCCGCGCCCGTGAAGCCAAGAAAGCAGCTAAAGCCCTTAAGTCGTAGGTACACTTACTCGCTTTTTCTCTGACCTAGTATTGAAAAGCTCCGGCCGCATTGCCGGAGTTTTTTGTGTCTGCATCTTTCCTTATAACCACCCGTTGAATGGCCACCGAACCAACCAAAAACAAGCCCATGCTTTATGCGTGGCACCACTTTGTGCTGCTACCCGCCTTACTTATTGTGGCGCTCTACAGTGTTCGTCGTTACGCCACCGTAGCCGGCGATGACACCGAAATTTCGCGACTTTGGTTTACGCTAATGGCGCTGGCAGTTGTGAGTTTTGGGGTTCTCATGATGCTGCGGCAGCACTATGCCCTAACGCTCCAAGACCGAATTATCCGGCTGGAAGTACGGCAGCAATACTTTGAAGCTACTGGCCAGAGCTTGCGGCCGCTGGAAAGCCAGCTGCAACTCAGCCAGATTTTAGCGTTGCGTTTCGCTGGCAATACCGAGCTACCTGCCTTGGTACAAGCGGCTATCCGCGAAAAGCTTTCCTCGAAAGATATTCAAGCCCGCATTCAAGAGTTTCATTTCGACCACATGCGGGTATGACGCAGTGCTTATCACCTACCCGAGTGAGCTCTCAGGCTTGGCGTAGGTAATGTCTTGGATTTTTTGGCCGACTTTTGCGTTATGTTGTTCTGTGAATTTCGCAAAGGGCCTCTGTTCTACGTTTTCTTGTTTCAACGTCTTCAGGCGCTCCATCAACCAAGCCCCTACCTTCTATGATACTTTACAACGTCACGACCAGCCTCGACCCGGAAATAGCCGAGCAGTGGGTAGCGTATATGCGCGACACGCACATGCCCGAGGTGATGGCCACTGGTTTCTTTGTCAGGAGCCAGCTTTGCCGCTTGCTCAACGAGGAAGATGACGGCATTACCTACGCCGCGCAATACTATTGCGTGAGCTTAGAGCAGCTAGAAGAGTACCAAACCGTGGCGGCTCCGGCCCTACGCCAAGATATTGAGCAGCAGTTTGGCGGCCGCTATGCTTCCTTTCGCACCATGCTGGAAGTGGTAAGCTAGCATTCATTGACGCTTTGCATCAAGCCTTAACCGCTGTAGCCTACTGAAGCCGCCTCCATTGAGGCGGCTTTTTTTATCTTTCTATGCTTGAATCTGGGTTAGGCGGAAGCTGTTTCAGCTGCACGCCACGCCAGTATACCACCTGCCAATTCCTTCTGCCATGCTCAACCCCATCGTCCTCTCTATTCCTATTTACTTTCTCCTGATTGGAATTGAACTGCTAGTGGAGCGCTGGCAACGCACCGAACACTACCACTTTCACGATGCCTTAACCAACATTAGCTGTGGCCTCACGCAACAAGTAACGGGCGTGTTCATGAAGATTATTGGCGTTACGGCCTACGCGTTTCTGTATCAGCACGCGGCCCTGCTGCACGTGCCGCGCACCTGGGCTACGGGGCTGCTCTTGTTTGTGCTGGTTGACTTCTGCTACTACTGGGCGCACCGCATGAGCCACGAAATCAATTTGTTCTGGGGCGGGCACGTAGTGCACCACCAAAGCGAGGACTATAACTTGTCGGTGGCGCTACGGCAGGGCTCGTGGCAGGAGCTGTTTACGTTTGCTTTCTATTTGCCGCTGGCGGTTATCGGCTTCGAGCCCACGTTTTTTGTGTACGTGTCGGCCTTTGTCACGCTCTACCAGTTCTGGATTCACACCGAGTTTATTGGGCGGCTTGGGCCCCTGGAATGGGTGCTCAACACCCCCTCGCACCACCGTGTACACCACGCCCGCAACCCCAAGTACATCGACCGAAACTACGCCGGGGCGCTTATCATCTGGGACCGACTATTCAACACGTTTCAGGCGGAAGAGGAACGTCCGGTGTACGGCGTCACAACGCCCGTCAACACCTGGAACCCGCTGTGGGCCAACCTCGGGCACTATACGCAACTCTGGCAGCAAGTGCGTTATACCCCCCGCTTCGACGACAAGCTACGCACGTTGTTCGGCCGGCCCGGCTGGCGGCCCGTGCACGCGGGCGGCTCCTATGTGGTACCGGAAGTGGCGATGGACACGTACCAGAAGTACGCCACTCCCACTACGCCAGCACTCAACTGGTACGTACTGGCGCAGTATGTACTGCTATTAGGCCTTGGGGCGCTGTTTATGTTCACCCAAGCGCACATGCCGCTTTTCGCACGGGTGGCTACCGCCGTTTGGCTGGGTTGGGGCGTAATGAATGTAGGCGGTTTGTTGGAAGCGCGCTCCTGGGCCACTTGGCTGGAACTACCGCGCTTGTTATTGCTGCCAGGGCTGCTTGCTTTGCTGGCCCTCAACTCAACTGTGCTAGTAGTGGCCGCCGCAGGCGGTGTGGGCTGGGTTTTGGGCTCGGGTATGTGGCTGTGGTGGCTGCGCCAAAAAGCTTCGGCCGCATCCTCGGCCGCATTGGCGCAAGCACCTCAGTGAAAACGTTGGCTTAGAGCAGAGACGCTATGCAATGCCTTTTGTTGTGGCGCGCCAACCGTTGAGTGGTATTAACTACTGGTTGGAAGTCACGATGGCTTCTACGCCGGGTGCGCAGGTGTAGGC